>JBJEYG010000387.1:0-3169 GCA_051886555.1 Gemmiger sp. | reverse complement strand
GTGCGAAAAGGGGATAGCTTGTTATGAACGTTCGCACCCGATTTGCACCTTCGCCCACGGGGTATATGCATGTGGGCAACCTGCGCACCGCGCTGTACACCTATTTGCAGGCCAAGCATGAGGGCGGCACCTTTATCCTGCGTATTGAGGATACCGACCAGGGCCGTTTTGTGGAGGGCGCCACCGATGTGATCTATGACACGCTGCGCGCCACCGGCCTGAACTGGGACGAAGGCCCCGACGTGGGCGGCCCCGTCGGCCCTTATGTGCAGAGCGAGCGTATGGGCCTGTTCAAACAGTACGCCGAGCAGCTTGTGCGCGAGGGCAAGGCCTACTACTGCTTCTGCACCCCCGAACGGCTGGAAGCGCTGCATGAGCAGCAGAAGGCCGCCGGTGAGGTGAGCCATTACGACGGCCACTGCCGCACGCTGACCCAGGCCGAGATCGACAAAAAACTGGCAGCCGGCGTACCCTACGTCATCCGCCAGAAGATCCCTTCCGAGGGCGTGACCGCGTTTGACGACGTGGTTTACGGCCACATTGAGGTGAACAACGCCGAACTGGACGACCAGATTCTCATCAAGACCGACGGCATGCCCACCTACAACTTCGCCAACGTGGTGGATGACCATCTGATGGGCATCACCCACGTCATCCGCGGCAGCGAGTATCTGTCCAGCACGCCCAAATACAACCTGCTGTACCGGGCGTTCGGGTGGGACATCCCCACCTACATCCATTGCCCGCCGGTCATGAAGGATGCGCAGAACAAGCTGTCCAAGCGCAACGGCGACGCCAGCTACCAGGATCTGGTGGCCAAGGGCTACCTGCCTGCCGCTGTGCTCAATTACCTGCTGCTGCTGGGCTGGGCGCCCGAGGGCGAGCAGGAAATCTTCAGTCTTGACGAGATGGTGAAAATCTGGGACCCCGCCCGTGTGTCCAAGTCGCCGGCTATTTTTGACCCGCTCAAGCTGCGGGCCATCAACGCGGCCTACATCCGCGCGCTGCCTGCCGCCGAGTTCCGCCGCCTGGCCGATCCGTTCATCGACCGGGCCGTGCATGTGGACATTGACCGCGACCTGCTGTGCGCCAACCTGCAGCCCCGCTGCGAGGTGTTGGAGGACATTCCGCCGCAGCTGGACTTCTTTGACGCCCCGCTGCCCATCGAGCGGGAAATGTACGCCAACAAAAAGCAGAAAACCACGCCCGAGACCGCCAGGGAGGCGCTGGACGCCCTGCTGCCTGTGCTGGAGGGTCTGACCGACTGGAACCGTGACGCCATTTTTGAAGCCTGCAAGCGCAAAGCGGAAGAACTGGGCAAAAAGAACGGCTGGCTGCTGTTCCCGCTGGGCATTGCGCTTTCCGGCAAGAGCCGCACCCCCGGCGGCGGTACCGACCTGGCCGCCATGTTGGGCAAGGCCGAGACGCTGGCCCGCGTGCGTGCAGCGGCGGCGGAACTGAACTGAACCGGACTGTGACAGGCGCCCGACGGGCGCCTGTTTTTCAGGAATGAGGGCAACGACCATGAAAATAACCAAACTGACCGCCTGGTGCCGGAAAAACCGGGCTGCACTGACTGCCGCCGCGCTGGGAATGGTCTATTTCCTCTGGCTGTACGGGCCGGATGTGGTGATTCCCACCAATGTGGACTGGTTCATCGCACTGGGGGAGGACCCCCGCCAGCACTATTACGGCTGGGTCCTTTACCGCCGCAGCCGCTGGATGTTCCCCATCGGACTGATGGACACCTGCGTGTACCCCTATCCCGTTTCGGTCATTTACACCGACTCGCTGCCGCTGCTGGCGGTTTTGTGCAAGCTTCTTTCCCCCTTATTGCCCGAACAGTTCCAGTATTGGGGGTTGTGGGGGCTTTTGTGCTACGCGCTGATGGGCTTTTTCGGCGCGAAGCTGATCGGTTATTTTGCCGGGCGCCCTGTGGCGCAGATCGTCGGCAGTATTTTCTTCTTTACCGCACCGGTTTTCCGCAACCGGATGTACGGGCACACGGCGCTGGCTTCCCAATGGCTGATCCTGGCGGCGCTGTGCATTTTTCTGTATGAAGCGCGGTCATTTTCGTCCGGCCGCAAAGCGATGGGAGTCTGGGCGCTGATGGGCTTTTTGTGCGGTACCATCCATCTGTATTATCTCGCCATGTGCGGGATCGTGCTGCTGGGATTTGCCGTTCGCCGTGCCATGGAACGGCGAAGCCTGCGGGAATTTGCGCTCCCCATCGTATCATTCTGCGCCGCCGCGCTGGCTGTCATTGTGCTTCTGGGCGGCTTTTCCAGCTCCTATTCGGCAAAAAGCAACGGCAGTGTATCGGGCGCCGACCTGCTCTCTTTTCTCGACCCGCAGGGCACGTCCGCGCTCACGGCCGGCGTTGCCACCGGCAGCGGTTATGAATCCTACTCCTGGGTGGGCGCCGGCGCACTGCTGCTGGCGCTGGCAGTCCTTGGAATCGGGCTGGCCCGGCTGATCCGGCGCAGCGAAATTCCAAAAGTGTCCGCGGGGGGGGGACATTTAGCGCTGGTCGTTTCCTCCCTGGTGATCGTCCTGGTTGCCCTGCTGATGTCGCTGGGGCAAACGGCCAGGGTGGGCGGCCGCGTTTTGTATCGTCTGCCGCTGCCCGGTTTGCTGCTGCGGGCATGGGGCATGTTTTCCAGCTCGGGGCGTGTGGCCTGGGTCGTGATCTACTTTGGTTACGCGGTACTGATTGGCCTTGCAGCGCGATGGCTCGGCGGCAAATCCGCCGTTATTGTGGTGGTGCTTTGCGCAGCGGTACAGCTGCTGGATCAGTCGCAGGTGATTGGCGCCACCCATGACCGGTTTGCCTGGCTTAAAATGCCGCAAGCGCAGCCGGTCAGCACATTGCAGGATGAAGCCTGGCAGGAGATTGCCGCAAGCGGGACCTATGCCCATGTGGCGCTGGCGTCCAGCCGGAACCTGAACGGCCTGGGCGAGGATTTCCTGACCTATGCGGTGGACAACCACATGACCATCAACACGATGTATCTGGCGCATGCGGACCGCGAGGAGGAGCAGGAGGGCATCATTGCCGCCATGAACCCGCTCACCGAAGATACGCTTTACATTTTCCCCTATGCCGATGAACTGTTGATGCCCTGGTTCTCTCTGAACTATTACCGCATTGACGGCCTGCTTGTGGGAA
>JBJEYG010000386.1:0-3173 GCA_051886555.1 Gemmiger sp. | reverse complement strand
ACCCGCGCCGCGCTGCACGGCACGCCGCCCCGGCCGCTGCGCCCGCTGTGCGCGGCGGGACGCAACACGCTGCTGCTGTACATGCTGCACCAGCCAGTGCTGTACGCGCTGCTTTGGGCGGCGGACCGGCTGTTGTAATTGGGCGGCGCAGCCGTTATAATAGAGATATGTGATTTTGTTTGTGAAAGGCGGTACGATAATGCTTATCAGCCTGATCGTTCCCTGCTACAATGAGGAGGAGTCCCTGCCTCTGTTTTACCGGGAAGCCAGCCGTGTGGCGGCGGAAATGAAAACGAGCCACGGCGCGGATTTTGAGTTTATTTTTGTGGATGACGGTTCCACCGACGGTACCATGGCGGTGGCCCGCAACCTTCGGGCGGAAGATGAGCGGGTACGGTATGTGTCCTTCAGCCGCAACTTCGGCAAGGAGGCGGGCATCTACGCCGGGCTGCAGGCCGCCCGCGGCGACTATGTGGCCATGCTGGACGCCGATTTGCAGGACCCGCCCGCGCTGCTCCCCCAAATGCTGGACGCACTGCTGACCGGCGAGTACGACTGTGCCGCCACCCGTCGCACCACCCGCAAGGGGGAGCCGCCGGTGCGCAGCTGGTTTGCCCGCCTGTTCTATCGCATCATCAACCGGATGGCCGACACTGAGATCGTGGACGGCGCGCGGGATTTCCGCCTGATGACCCGGCAGATGACCGACGCGGTGCTGAGCATGGCGGAGTACAACCGCTTCAGCAAGGGAATTTTCAGTTGGGTGGGCTTCAAGACCAAATGGTTCGACTACGAAAATGTGGAACGTGTAGCGGGCAGCACCAAGTGGAATTTCTGGAAACTGTTCAAATATTCCATCGAGGGGATCGTGGGCTTTTCCACCGCACCGCTGGTATTCTCGGCGCTGGTGGGCATTCTGTTTTGTTTCGCGGCCTTTGTGGGCATTCTCTTTGTGGTGGTTCGCGCGCTGCTCTTCGGGGACCCCACCTCCGGCTGGCCCAGCCTGGTGTGCATCATCCTGCTGTGCAGCGGCTTGCAGCTGTTCTGCCTGGGCATTGTGGGCGAATATCTGTCCAAAACTTACCTGGAAGTCAAACACCGCCCGCTGTACATCATCCGTGAAACGGAGGAAAATCCCCGCGTACCCCAACAAAAATAAGCGCTGCGCCCTGCCTGTCGGCAGGGCGCAGCTGGTGAGAGGTGGAAACGACAATGGCGACAGACATGACCAGCGGCCGCATCCTGCCCCATCTGTGGCGGTATTCGGTGCCGTTGATTCTGGGAAACTGCTTTCAGCTGGGCTACAACGCGGTGGACTCCATCATTGCGGGGCGGTTTATCGGCAAAGAGGCGCTGGCCGCAGAGGGGATCGCGTCCCCGGTGATGAACCTGGTGATTTTAAGCATCACCGGGGTTTGCATGGGCGCGGGCGTGTTGATGAGCGAATTTTTTGGTGGTAAAAAATATGACAAACTGAAAACCGAACTTTCCACCACCGTTCTGTTCGGGCTGTTTTTCTCGGTGGCGGTGGCAGTGTTGGGGGTGCTGTTCACCCGGCCGCTGCTGCGGCTGCTCAGCGTGCCGGCGGACGTGTTTGAAATGACCGTCATCTATCTGCGCATCACCTTCCTGGGCGCGCCCTTTACTTATTTCTACAACGCGCTGGCATCGGCGCTCAAAAGCGTGGGCGACAGCAAAACCCCGCTGAAATTTCTGATGTTTTCCTCCGTGCTCAACGCAGCACTGGATCTCATCTTCATCGGCGGGCTGGGCTTTGGTATCGTCTGTTCCGCCACCACCACCGTTGTGGCCGAGGCCGCGTCGGCGCTGCTGAGTATCCAGTATATCTACCGCCGTGTGCCGATGCTGTGCCCGGCCCGGCATGAATGGAAAATTGACGGTTCGCTGCTCAAAACCACGCTGCGCTACGGCAGCGTGACCGCCCTGCAGCAGGCGGTGCAGCCCATCGGCAAGCTGATGATCCAGGGCCAGGTGAACGCCCTGGGTGTGGATGTGATCGCCGCATTCAACGCCTGTACCCGTGTGGATGACTTTGCCTTCACGCCGGAGCAGAGCATCGGCCACGGAATCACCACCTTTGTGGCGCAGAACCGGGGCGCCGGCAAACAGGAGCGTATCCGCGCCGGGTTCCGCCGCGGCCTGGCGCTGGAAGCCTGTTACTGGGTGTGCATCGGCCTGGTGACGCTGCTGTTCCGCCGTCAGATCGTGGGGTGGTTCGTAACCGGCGACGGCAGCGATACCGTCATCGCGCTGGGCAGCCAGTACCTGGGCACGATGGCATTGTTCTATCTGTGGCCCGCCATGACCAACGGCGTGCAGGGCTTTTTCCGCGGCATGGGCAACATGGGCATGACGTTGGCGGGCACCACCATCCAGACCACGCTCCGTGTGATTTTCACCTATCTGCTGGCCCCGCGCATGGGAATTTATGGCATTGCTTTTGCCTGCTGTGCCGGCTGGACTGCCATGCTGCTGGTGGAGGTACCCTGCTATTTCTGGTATACCAAACGGTGCGGTCTGCGGGGAAAGCCCGCCCGAACCGCCGAATAGGGAAGCAACAAACAGGCGCCCGGCCGCTGCGGCCGGGCGCCTTCGTATGTTACATTCGCTGAAACACCAGTTCCTCCACGCTGCGCTTGGGTACATAGTAGTCCCGCGCGCCGTCCGTGTAATATTTGATGTCGCCGTCCTTCAGATCCACCACCGTGCTTTTGTGCGTTGGGTAGCCGAACGCCACCATGCTGTGCAGCTTGAGCGTTTCGGGCAGGGCAAACAGCTCGCCCAGCGCAGCGTAGTCGATGGCCTGCATGATGCAGCTGCCCACGCCCACGGCCCAGGCGGCCGCCGTCATGTTGGCGATGGCAAGCCCGGCGTCGGTGTCGGCATTTTTCTGAATGCTCAGATCCTCCAGCACCGCGATGAACAGGGTGGGACATTCCTCCGGCCTGGGGGTGCCCACCTCCCTGGGCAGGTAGCCCGCCCAGCGTACCAGGCCGTTGACCTTTTCCACGGTCTGCGGGCGGGATACCACCACATACTTGATCGGCTGGCGGTTGGCCGTGCTGCTGGCCAACCGGGCGGCCTGCAAAATCATTTCCACCACATCCGGCGGGACCGGACGCTGCTCAAAGCGGCGATAGCTGCGGCGGGTG
>JBJEYG010000385.1:0-3195 GCA_051886555.1 Gemmiger sp. | reverse complement strand
GATCTGAAGATCTGACGCTTTGCATGCAGGTCGTCGCGCTTGCCGAGAGTCACCATCTTTTCCGCCATGGAACGAACTTCCTTGGCGCGGGTAACGGTGGTCTCGATCTTGCCGTTCTCAAACAGATAAGTCACCATGGCGCGCAGCATAGCGTTGCGGCTATCGGTAGCGCGGCCAAGCTTTCTGGTACCGGGCATTCCGTTTCACTCCTTTATCGTAGGTTACAGTCAGTTTTCGTCGTCTTTGGTAAGCGTGAAGCCCAGGCTTTCCAGCTTTGCCATGACTTCCTCCAGGCTCTTACGACCCAGGTTGCGGACCTTCATCATCTCATCCTCGCTCTTGCTGATGAGGTCGCCCACCGTGTTGATGCCGGCGCGCTTGAGGCAGTTGAAGGAACGAACCGAGAGATCCAGCTCTTCGATGGTCATCTCCAGGGCTTTTTCCTTGCCCTTCTCGTCGTTCTCAACCATAATCTCGGTCTCAGCGGCTTCATCGCACAGGTTGACAAACAGATTCAGGTGCTCCGTCAGAACGCGGGCAGCCAGGCTCAAAGCCTCCTGCGCGTTGATGGTCGCATCGGTCCAAACCTCGATGGTCAGCTTGTCGTAGTCGGTGATCTGCCCTACACGGGTATTCTCTACTGCGTAGTTGACCTTCAGAACCGGGGTATAAATGCTATCGACAGGCAGCGTGCTGATGTCATTCTTCTCGATGATGGCCTGCTTGTTCCGTTCTGCGGGAACATAGCCGCGGCCCTTGTCGAAGGTGAGCTCCATCACCAGCTTGCCGCCCTCGCCCAAAGTGGCGATATGCCATTCGGGGTTGAGGATCTCAAGATCGTCGCCCTGCTTGATGGTGCCGGCCGTGACTTCACACGGGCCAACGGCTTCCACATGGACAGTCTTGGGGGCGTCGCCGTAAATCTTTGCGGCAATGCCTTTCAGATTCAGCACGATCTCGGTCACGTCTTCCTTCACGCCTTCAATGGTGGAGAACTCGTGAACAACGCCGTCGATCTTGACGCTGGTCACAGCCACACCAGGCAAAGAAGAGAGCAGCACACGCCGTAAGCTGTTGCCCAAAGTGGTGCCGAAGCCGCGCTCCAGCGGCTCGACAACGAACTTACCGTAGCGGCCGTCGGGAGAAAGGTTGGCCGTTTCGATCTTGGGGCGTTCAATCTCCATCATAAAAACCCTCCTTGATCAGCCGGCACATAGCCGGTTTGTGGAAAAAACAGTCGGTAGGCATCCGTCCGCAGAAAGGGTCCCCCTCTGCCCCGGGTGCTTTGTATCAGAGGATTACTTGGAGTACAACTCGACGATCAGGTGCTCCGCGACCTCGAGGTCGATCTCGCTGCGCTCGGGCAGACGGTCAACGGTTACGCTCATGTGCTCGGTGTCCTTGGTCATCCAGACAGGAACCGGACGGGAAGCGTTCTTCTCAACGCATTCCTTCAGCTTGACGCAGTCGGTATCACGCACGGCGATCACGTCGCCAGCCTTCAGCAGGTAGCTGGGGATGTTGACGGTCTGGCCGTTGACAGTGAAGTGACGGTGCAGCACCAGCTGGCGAGCTTCCTTACGGCTCA
The DNA here is from genome assembly GCA_051886555.1 of Gemmiger sp. Taxonomy (GTDB): domain Bacteria; phylum Bacillota; class Clostridia; order Oscillospirales; family Ruminococcaceae; genus Gemmiger. Next base: position 1,607 of record JBJEYG010000385.1, on the reverse strand, counting down.
TGGCATAGCCGGCACGATAAACCACGTTATCGAGACGGCTCTCCAGGATGCGGAGCAGGTTCTCGCCGGCCATGCCGGACTGACGGGTAGCCATATCGAAATACTTAGCGAACTGGCTCTCCAGAACACCGTAGTACTTCTTCGCCTTCTGCTTGGCACGCAGCTGCAGGCCATACTCAGAAGTCTTCTTACGCATCTGCGTGGGGCCGTGCTGACCGGGAACGGTGCTGCGGCGGGCAAATGCGCACTTATCGGAATAGCAGCGTTCGCCTTTCAGGAAAAGCTTAGCGCCTTCACGGCGGCACTGACGGCATTCTGCGCCTGTATATCTTGCCATTTCGTTACTCCTCCTTCGTTAAATGCGGCGACGCTTGGGCGGGCGGCAGCCATTGTGCGGGATCGGGGTCACGTCACGGATGAGAGTGACCTCCAGGCCGGTAGCCTGCAGAGCGCGGATGGCGCTCTCACGTCCGGAACCGGGGCCCTTGACATAGACCTCGACGGTCTTCATGCCATGCTCCATAGCGGCCTTGGCAGCAACCTCGGCAGCGCTCTGCGCAGCGAACGGGGTGCTCTTGCGGGAACCGCGGAAGTTCAGCCCTCCGGTGCTGGCCCAGGAAATGGTGTTGCCCTGCGTATCCGTAATGGTCACGATGGTGTTATTGAACGTGCTCTGGATATGGGCAGCGCCTGCATTGATATTTTTGCGTTCCTTTTTCTTCGTGCGGGTTTTCGCCGCAGCTTTCGTAGCAGCCATTTCAGTTCCTCCTTACTTCTTCTTGTTCGCGACAGTGCGCTTGGGACCTTTGCAGGTACGCGCATTGGTCTTGGTGCGCTGGCCGCGGCAAGGCAGGCCCTTGCGATGGCGGACGCCACGGTAGCACTGGATCTCGGTCAGACGCTTAATGTCCAGCGCAACGTTACGGCGAAGATCGCCTTCGACGATGATGTTGTGCGTGTCGATATAGTCGCGGATCTTCGCTTCGTCGTCGGCGGACAGATCCTTCACGCGGGTATCAGGGTTAATTCCGGTACCGGCGATAATTTCGTCGGCAGTGCTCTGACCGATACCATAAACATAAGTCAGACCAACCTGGATCCGCTTCTCGCGAGGCAGATCAACACCAGCAATACGTGCCATAAAGCACCTCCATAATTTTCATCCCATGTCCGATGTCGGGGCCTGCGCCGGGACTCTACGCACTTGGCCCCCAAGCGTTTTGGGCGCTGATCATAGCGGGCTTTCGCCCGATAAGAGATCCTTAGCCCTGACGCTGCTTATGCTTGGGGTTGGCGCAGATGATCATCACGCGACCTTTGCGCTTGATGACCTTGCACTTTTCGCAGATGGGTTTCACGGAAGGTTTTACCTTCATGATGTTAACCTCCTTTAACAAAACACAAGGCGATTATTTGGAACGCCAGGTGATTCGGGCCTTAGTCAGGTCGTAGGGACTCATCTCCATCGTGACCTTGTCACCGGGCAGGATGCGGATGAAATTCGTCCGCAGTTTGCCGGAGATGTGTGCGAGCACCGTGTGGCCGTTGGGTTTCCCCTCGCCGTTAAGCAACTCGACCTTGAATACGGTGTTGGGCATTGCCTCACG
>JBJEYG010000384.1:0-3195 GCA_051886555.1 Gemmiger sp. | reverse complement strand
CGCTGGAGGAGAAGGAGGAAGAAAGCGATGATCAAGATCCTGATCGCGGATGACGAGCATCTGGAGCGGGAGCTGCTGACCGACATTATCTGCCGGCGCATGGAACACGAAGCCCAGGTGCGCACGGCGGAAAACGGGCGCCGGGCGGTGGATGTGGCTGCGCTGTGGGGGGCAGATCTGATCCTGATGGATATTGAAATGCCCGGCATGAGCGGCATAGACGCGGCGCGTCTCATTTTGGATCAGCGCCCGCAGACCAAGGTGATTTTCATTACCGCGTACAGCCTGTTCAGCTATGCCCATGAGGCGGTGCGCCTGGGCGCCTGCGACTACATCCTCAAACCGGTCGGCGCCGACGATGTGGAGCGCGCGGTGCGCCGTGCCGCCGCTCAGGCGGAAACCCAGCGCCAGCTGGAGGAACTGGCCCGCGCCGGCGGCACACAGGACAGCGACACCGACAACAGCGACAAGGTCAGCCTGATGATGAGCAAAGTGAAAAGCTACCTGCAGCACAATTATATGTATGACCTTTCGCTGGACACGGTCAGCGAGATTTTGAATTTGAGCCCTTCCTATTTTTCGGTGCAGTTCAAGCGCAGCTTTGGCGTCAATTTCCTTGACTATCTCACCGATCTGCGCATCCAGGCCGCCAAAGAGCTGCTGTGTGATCCGCTGCGAAGCACCGCCGAGGTGGCCAGCATGGTGGGGTATGAGAGCGCCAGCTATTTTACCCGCATTTTTAAGAAAAAGACCGGTCTGACCCCCACCGAGTACCGCCGCCAGAACGCCGGACGGAGCAGGGAGGCGGCACGATGAAGCGAATGCTCTGCCTGCTGGCGGCGCTGGCGATGCTGGCGCTGGCGGGCTGCGCGGCCCAATCCGGCCAGACGGACAGCCCCGAGCTGATTCTGCGCTACGCCGACAATCAGCCCGAGGATTACCCCACTACCCGCGCGGCGCACTATTTTGCCGAACTGGTGGAGGAGCGTACCCAGGGCAAGATCCGGGTGCGCGTTTATGCCAACGGCGAACTGGGCGATGAAGTGAGTGTGGTGGAGCAGGTGCAGTTCGGCGGCATTGATTTTGCGCGCGCCTCACTCAGCACGCTGACTTCCGCCTGCCCGTCGCTGACGGTACTGCAAATGCCCTGCTTGTACAACGATGCGGATCAGATGTGGCGCGTGCTGGACGGCGAGATCGGCGAGGAATTTCTGGCGGCCACCCGCAGCGGCGGGATCGTGGGACTTTCCTGGTTTGACGCGGGTACCCGCAGCTTTTACACCTGTGAAGCGGTTACCACGCTGGAGGATTTGGAGGGACTGCGCATTCGTGTGCAGGAAAATGAGATGATGAGCGACATGGTGCGCAGCCTGGGCGCCATCCCTGTACAGATCCCTTATAATGATGTGTACTCTGCCATCATGACGGGCAAGGTGGACGGAGCGGAAAATAACTGGTCCAGCTACGCATCCACCGGCCACTACGAGGGCGCACCCTATGTTTACCTGGACGAGCATTCCCGCGTGCCGGAAATGCAGCTGATGAGCACCGTCGCAATGGATAAGGTTCTGGCGCTGGATGAGGACTACTATGCCATCCTGTGCCAGTGCGCCCGTGAGTCCGCGCTGTATGAGCGTGCGCTGTGGGCGGAGAGCGAGCAGGCCGCACAGGCGGAAATGCTGGAAAAAGGATGCGTGATCACCATTCCTTCTGCGGCCGATCAGGCAGAGATCCGCGCAAGAATGGAGCCGTTTTATGAGCTGCTCTCGTCCGAGGAACGCGCGCTGGTGGAGCGTATCCGGGCGTCCTGAGACTGGTTGCTGTTTGAATTCCGTCGTCCCTGCCGGGGCATTGCCCCGGCGGGGACGGCGATTTTTTTGCCGCTGCCCGGCGGAAAGAAAACTCCGGATTTCGGCAGGTTATAAAAACTTTTCCCCCTTGTATTGTACAAATTGCCTAACACAGATTTTCACATTTCTTTAATAAATCGCACATTTTTTGGAACACATTGCAATAAAAACTTCAATTTGATAGAGTTTTAGTTGCTCAAGCACGTGCGTATTCCCTTTCCGGCCGGAAGGGACCACCCGGTTCGCGTCTGCGAACCACACAGAAGGAGGATTTCCCCAAACATGAAAAAAGTATTGTCTGCTCTGCTCGCTGCGAGCATGATGCTGAGCCTGGCCGCCTGCGGCGGCTCCGCCAGCTCCACCGCTTCCCAGGCCGACAGCACCCCCGCCGACACTTCCGCTGCTGCAGAAGCCGGTGATACCAGCGCCGCTGCCAACGATCCCAAAGTGACCCTGGTCTACGCGGAGGTCAACCCGCTGGATACCATCGTCGGTCAGACTGCCACCGCTTTTAAAGAGAAGGTGGAAGAACTGTCCGGTGGTTCCATCACCATCGACATTCAGGCTTCCGGCGTGCTCGGCTCCGAGAACGACGTTCTGGATAACATCCTCGCCGGCGGCGACACCATCGACATGTCCCGTATTTCCGCTTTCGCTCTGACCAGCTACGGCTGCAACAAGTCCAAGCTGCTGTCCATCCCCTTCACCTTCGAGAACCGCGAGCACTTCTGGAACTTCGCCAACTCTGATCTGGCTGCCGAGTTCCTGAACGAGCCCCAGGAACTGGGCCTGCCCGTTCGCGGCGTGTTCTACGGCGAGGAGGGCTTCCGTCACTTCTTTACCGTCAACCCCGTTGAGAGCATCGACGATCTGAAGGGCCTGAAACTGCGCGTTTCCAACGACCCCGTTATGACCGGCATGGTCGAGGGCCTGGGCGCCAGCCCCACGGTCGTTTCCTTCGGTGAGCTGTACAGCGCGCTGCAGACCGGCGTTGTTGACGGCGCTGAGCAGCCCATCGCCAACTACAAGTCCAACGCGTTTCCCGAAGTTGCCAACAACCTGATCCTCGACGGCCACACCCTGGGCGCCGTGCAGGTCGTTATCACCGACAACGCCTGGAGCAAGCTCACCGCCAACCAGCAGGCCTGCATCATGGAGGCCGGCAAGTATGCGCAGGACTTCAACGCCAAGCTGTCTGAGACCGAGGAGAATAAGGTCCTGGACGAGCTGAAAGCCAACGGCTGCAACGTGGTCGAGGTCACCGACAAGACTCCCTGGCAGGAAGCCTGCAAGGACGTCATCGAGGCGAACACCAACGATCAGGCGGAGCTGTATCAGCAGATTC
>JBJEYG010000383.1:0-3208 GCA_051886555.1 Gemmiger sp. | reverse complement strand
CGATCTACCCCCGCGACAGCTACCATCTGGCCAGCAAGCTGCCCGGCTGGCTGCTGAACGGTCCCGAGGATGTGTCCCGCATTTTTCATGAGCAGCTGGAAAACTGCCGGACGGAGTATTTCGACTTTTACCTGCTGCACAACATTCAGGAAAGCACCTGGAACAGCTATCTGATCAACAACGCCTACGCCCAAATGGACGAATACCGCCGCCAGGGACGCATCAAGCGGCTGGGATTTTCCTTCCATGGCGGGGTCGAACTGCTGAAAGAGGTCCTTGCCGCCGGTCAATGGGATTTTGTACAGCTTCAGCTGAACTATTTTGACTGGGATTATCAGGACAGCCGCACCAAGTATGAGCTGTGCGCCGCGGCCGGGCTTCAGGTGATCGTAATGGAGCCGGTGCGCGGCGGTATGCTGAATACCCTGTGCCCCGAAGCCGCGGCTTTGCTGGGGAACGCCGCGCCGGGCCGCAGCCTGGCAAGCTGGGCCATCCGGTGGGCGGCCAGCCTGCCGAATGTACTGTGCGTGCTTTCGGGCATGAGCACTCTGGAGCAGGTAGAGGATAACACCAATGCCATGACCCCTTTCGTGCCGCTCTCCACCGCCGAGCGCGCTGCCCTGGACGCCGCGCTGGCTGAGTTCCGCGCCCGCAAACTGGTTCCCTGCACCGGTTGCCGGTACTGCATGCCCTGCCCCGCCGGGGTGGACATTCCCGCCATGCTGCGCCTGTACAACGACTACCGCCTGCACGGCGACAGGGTCGCAGGCCTGAAGGAGGACTACGCCGACCTGCCGGAGCCTGCCCGCGCAGAGCACTGCATCGGCTGCGGCGCCTGCCTGGCAAAGTGCCCGCAGCACATCGACATCCGCACCATGATGGGCACCGTCTCCCGCCTTGCAGCCCAATAAAAAAATCCAAAAGCGCCGCGCGGCATTGGAAAATTTCCAATGCCGCGCGGCGCTTTTTTGAATGTGCTCAACTGAACATAACCACATCGTCCGCCGGTTTCGTTCCGGGGCCGATCTCCAGAGCGGTCAGCACCGGTCCTTTGCCGTCCGGCGTCTGGCCCTTGTAGATGGGATGGTACTTGATGTTCACCTTGGCGGTGACAGTGATCCAGTCCCGTTGCTTGAGCTTTTTGTATTCGGTGTATCTGCAGGGGAATCCCACAAACTGAATGTCCTGCACACAGCAGGTCATGGCAAAGCGACCGGGCACAAAACTGTCCTTGCCGGCCTGGGTGGTCTGGCAAACCTGGGCCAGGAATTTTACCGTTTTACCGTCATATTTTTGCATCTCGTCCATACAGTCCATGTACCAGATACCGAAGAACTCATCGGGAATGTGGATGACCGGCGCGTTCACGTCGAAAGGCAGCGGATCGGGAATGTCATCGTAGGCAACGCTGCCGTCGCAGAATTCATAAGCAATGTCGCAGCGGCGGCTGGCCTGACGTGCCAGCTTGTGGATCAGCTGACGGCTTTCGTCGTCGTTGACCTTCTCGGCACGATTGACCACCAGCAGTTCGCTGTAGCGCAGCTTGTCCAGCAGCAGGCTGCGCATGGCGCTGTCATTGGCATAGGTCTTGATGGTGGTTCCGTCGGCGGTGGCCAGGCACTGATAGATCAGCCAGTTGTCCGGCATGGCCTCGGCCAGATCCTGGATCAGCCACATACCATTGTATTCGATCACCACACGGCCACAGCCGCTCTCGCGGGCCATGCGCTCCAGATTCTGGCGGTTCAGCTCGGATTTTTCCTCGATGGCGGCAACGGTCACGCCGCCAAAGCCGAAGCGGTCGGGATCGTATTCCTCCTCGCCCTCCTCGCAGACCAGAAGCAGCGTCTTGTCGCCCGAATCAAACTGCGGGTCCTCCATCGTCTCCTGAATGAACTTGGTTTTGCCGCTTTCCAGCTGACCCACAAACAGATAAACCGGGATCTCTTTTGCCATTGTTTACTCCTTCGCCACGCCAAACAGTTTGGCGACCTCATGCTCCTTAAGCTGGCTGCCGATCACGCACAGCTTGCCGGTAACGTCCGGGCCGCAGACGCGGATCTCATGCTCACCGGGCACCATGTCAAACTCATACCAGGTATCGCCGCCGTCCACAATGCCCTTGGCGCGAAGCACCGCGCCGTAGATGCCGCTTTCCAGCTCTTCCAGCGCCTGCTCCAACTCGTCTTTGGTATACTTGCGGGCCGTCTCAACGCCCCAGCTGGTAAATACCTCGTCCGCGTCATGGTCGTGGTGATGATGTCCGCAGCTGCACACACCGTTCTCATCGTAATGGTGCTCGTGGTGCTCTTCCTCATGATTGTGATGATGGTGCTCGTGCTCCTCCTCATCGTGATCGTGATGATGGTGCTCGTGCTCATGGTCGTGATGGTGGTGCTCATGCTCATCCTCATCGGCGTGGGCCACATTGTTGGCCTGCGCCTCGGCAATCATCTCGGCCACCAGGTCGCGCTTGCCATCCATGACGGAGACGATCTGCGCGCCGGACAGCTGCTCCCAGTCCGTGGTCACGACGGTAGCGGTGGGGTTTTTCTGCTGAAGCAGTTCGACGGCTGCGGCAATCTTAGCCTCGCTCGCATCCCCGGTACGGCTGAGAATGATGCAGCTGGCGTGGCTGATCTGGTCATCGTAGAACTCGCCGAAGTTCTTCATATACATTCTGACCTTTTTCACGTCGGCCACCGTCACAAAGCTGTTCAGCTGCACGGGCAGCGTCTCGGCAACGCCCTCCACCGCGCGGGTCACGTCGGAAAGTTTGCCCACGCCGGACGGTTCAATCAGGATCCGGTCGGGATGATAGGTCTCCACCACCTGCTTGAGGGCTTCGCGGAAATCGCCCACCAGGCTGCAGCAGATGCAGCCGGAATTCAGCTCATTGATCTGGATGCCGGCCTCCCGCATGAAGCCGCCGTCAATACCGATCTCGCCGAATTCATTCTCGATCAGCACGATTTTTTCGCCCTGGTAGGCTTCCTTGATCAGCTTTTTGATCAGAGTCGTTTTGCCGGCGCCCAGGAAGCCGGAGAATATATCGATTTTCGTCAGAGTCTCGCTCATAAAAGTTCCCTTCCTTTTCTGTTAGCAGTCAATCGTTTCATCTGCTAATATTCATTATAGCAAGTCTGTCAAGTGGTTTCGGCCGCCCAAACGGCATTTTTCCGGCAAAAACTGTGAATTTTTTCTAAAT
>JBJEYG010000382.1:0-3213 GCA_051886555.1 Gemmiger sp. | reverse complement strand
AGACCGGCGGTAAACAGCGGGAAAGTGGCGCAGGTGAAAATCTTCTTCGCACCGCGCATCTTCAGTTCGTAGGCAATGTCCAGCATGCTCTCACCGGAGGCAATGATGTCATCGGCAATGAATACATCCTTGCCTTCCACGCTCTCGCCCAGATACTCATGCGCGACGATGGGGTTGCGGCCATTGACCACACGGCTGTAATCACGACGCTTGTAGAACATACCCAGGTTGCAGCCCAGCACGCTGGAATAGTACATATTGCGGTTCATGGCGCCCTCATCGGGAGAGACGATCATGAAATGTTCCTTGTCGAAGCTGACGCCCGGCACATGGTGCAGCAGGCACTTGAGCACCTGATAAGTGGGCATCACATTATCGAAGCTCATCAGGGGCACAGCGTTCATCACACGGGGGTCGTGCGCGTCGAAGGTGATGATATTCTTGACGCCCACATTGCGCAGCTGCTGCAGCGAGAACGCGCAGTCCAGACTCTCGCGGGAAATGCGGCGATGCTGACGTCCGCCGTACAGGCTGGGCATGATCACGCTGATGCGGTGTGCGCGGCCCGCCACCGCCTGAATGATGCGAAGCAGATTCTGGAAATGATCGTCGGGCGAGAGGTGATTCTCGTAGCCAAACAGCTTATAAGTGACGCTGTAATTGCCCGGATCCACAAAGATATAAATGTCATCACCACGGGTGGAGGTCTTTACCAGACCCTTCGCATCGCCGGACTGAAAACGGGGGCAGTCGCTGGGAATGATGAAGGTCTCCACATCAATGCCCACTTCCCTTGCCCAGCGAACCAGGTGACCATCCACCAGTTTGCAGAGTTCTTCTGCACCGGGGCATGCAATCAAGCCCAGATCTGCGATGGCATCTTCCTTTGCAAAAAAGTCACGGGGACCAAGATTCTGTTCAGCCATACATCTATGCTCCTTAACTTCCTAATTTTTCCCAATCGGGCCGGTGTCGGCAGGCTTTTCCGCCATCTGCTCTCATGCCCGTACACATTTATTTTAACACAGCCAAAATCGAAAATCAGCTATTGCAGCGACAATATTTGCCAGATTTTTCGTTTTCTGCACCTTGCACATCCATCTTTCCCGCCTTTTACAGACTTCTGTGATTTTTTACAAAAAGTTTACCGTCGCGCCTTTTCGGCCCCTGTTTTATTGTCCTTTTTATTTCCCCAATATTTGGTTTCTAATTGATAAATCGCGAATTCTTTGCCTTGCCAGCCTTGTGTCATCCGCGGCATGGTCTCCCCGCCTTTCCCGGAGCCGGCATGTTGCAAACGCTGCCGTTGCTTGACGCTATCAGTCGATTGTGATAGACTCTTTGTCGAACCAGATTCTCTGCTTCTATTCTTTATCAAAGGCGAGTCATTATGAAATTATCCCCTCCCCGCAGCAGAGGGCGCCCGTTTGCAGAACTCGCAAACCGGTGGCACTGCCGCAAAGTGGTGCGGCGTTGGCGGCATGCCAAACACCGTACCGCACGAAAGCATCGGCTTCAACGGCTGACGACCACCCTGCCCGGCTGGCACACGCTGGGCCAGGTTCTCTATTATATCGGATTTCAAACTGAATACCTGCTTCTCCGGCTGGGTCGTGCGCTGGTGCATGCCTTCTATTTTTTGCTGGGCGCGCTGGCCCTCCCTGTCCGCCTGGCGGTCGGGCCGCTGATAAACGAATGCCGCGAGTTGGCCGCCGTTCTCGCCGCGCCACACAGAATCCACAGGCTACTGCCCTGGTTGATGCCGGTTTGCGGCGCGGCAGCGCTGCTTTTCACGGTGAAAACCACTCTTTCCCGTCCGTTTGTGCTGGAAGTTCAGGTGAACGGCGACCCCATTGGTTATATTGAAAGCGAAGCTGATTTTGAAGCCGCCCGCGCCGAGTTGGCCGGCCGCATCAGCAGTGCCAAAGCCGCCATTGCAGACAGCAACGCCCCCCTGCCCGAAGGCGGGCTGGATGTCTGGCCCACATATACTCTGGCGCATTCCGACGAAACTATGCGCCAAAGCGAATTGACGGACGCTATGCTGCGCGCAACCGGCGGGCAGGTGTGCGAAGGCACCGCGGTATATATTGACGGCGAATTGCGCTGTGTCATCACCGAAGGCGACCATTTGCGCAGCTTTCTGGAGCGGTGTAAGGCCCCCTATGAGGATGCTTACAACGCCAACCGACAGGTTGGATTTGCCCATCGGATCCAGTTGGTGGACGGGCTGTTTCTGCAGGCTTCCGTCAAACCATATAATGAGGCAATCGCCGATTTGCAGGGAAATGGCAGTCTGCTGCAGGTCAAAGTAAGCGAACTGAGCAGTTACGAGGAAGCGATTTCCTACGGCACGGTGCGCGAGGAATCCAACGTGATCCCCTACGGGCAGGAGGAGGTCGTGCAGACCGGGGCCAACGGCGTACAGCGCGTTACGCAGGTGTCCACCTACATTGATGGCGAGCTGACGGATGTGAGCGTCACCGCGCGGGAGGTTTTGCAGGCACCGGTGTCGGAGGTCATACAGGTCGGTACTCAACTGCCCACCGGCATGCAGGCCACCACCGATGACGGTTACAGCTTTATCTGGCCGGTACCGCAATACCGGCGCGTCAGCCGTTGGATGTATTACGGTCATAACGGAACCGACATTGCCGCCTCCCTGGGCACTCCGATTCTCGCATCTGCTTCGGGTACAGTCTCCACTGTTTACAGCTGGAACGGCGTTGTTACCCGTGGGGATTTGAACAGCTACGGCAATTATGTGGTTATCGACCATGCCGGCGGATACCGCACCCTCTACGGGCATATGTCCTACTACATCGTCTCGGAAGGGCAATGGGTAGAACAGGGCCAGGTCATTGGCTATGTGGGCAGTACCGGCTATTCCACCGGTCCGCACTGCCACTTTGAGATGTACGGTCCGCAGGGCCGGTTCAGCGCAAGAGAGCTGTTTCCCACCATGCATATGTAAAAGTAAAAACTCCCCCCGGCCATCGGCAGGGGGGAGTTTTTATTCGCGTTTCAAGCGGTCAATCAGACCAACTCAATAATAGCCATCTCGGAAGCATCGCCGCGACGCACGCCGGTCTTGATGATGCGGGTGTAGCCGCCGTTGCGGTCGGCATACTTGGGGCCGTACTCATCGATGACCTTCTTGGCGACATCCTCTTTGGTGATGTAGCTGAAGATCTGACGCTTTGCATGCAGGTC
>JBJEYG010000381.1:0-3224 GCA_051886555.1 Gemmiger sp. | reverse complement strand
CGTGGAAGCGGCTTCGGCGGTGGCGGCATCATCCAGAACGCCGCCCAGTTCCTCAAACTTGCTCTCGACTGCGGCATAGTATTCCATCGAGCGCCGGGTCAGCTGCGCCACATATTCCTTGCCGGTAGCAGTGACCTCCTCACCGCCGATGGTTCCGGTGCACTGCGCTTTCAGCACGGCGTCCACGTTCTGGGCAGTCTCACCGGTGGCCAGTTCCGCCGCAGAGGATGCGGTGCCGTAAGCGTTGTACTGCATCAGCAGATAAACGCCCGCAGGGATCTCCACCCCGCCAATGCTGCCCACGCTGGCCGGCGTCTTGAAAGCGCAGCCGGTCACGCCCATCAGCAGCATGACCGCCAGGCCCAGGCTCAGAAATTTCTTTTTCATAGGTACGGTACTCTCCTTTATCGTTGTTGCGCCCACGGCGCAATTTCGCATGATATGGAGTTATTATATCCCTTTGCCTCCGCTTTTGCAAGAAGAAGGAGCGCTTCGCGCGTTTTTTCACCCTTTTCTGGCAAAAAGCCGCCGCCCCCGTGAATGCGGGAGCGGCGGACCCATTCAGGTTTTGGCCGGCCAGAGCGTTTTGAGTGCGCACATCAGCACTGCCGACAGCACCGACCCGGCCAGCAGCGCCAGCAGGAACAGCAGCGGCCGTGTAATGATGCCGATGATGAAGATGCCGCCATGGGGCGCGGGGCAGCAACAGCCGAACGCCATGGACAGCGCGCCGGCCAGCGCGCTTCCCGCCATGCAGGAGGGAATGACCCGCAGCGGATCGGCCGCCGCGAAGGGAATGGCGCCCTCCGAAATAAAGCACAGGCCCAGAATGTAGTTGGTCAGCGTGGCCTGGCGCTCCTTCTCGGTGAAAAGCCGTTTGCCGAAGGTACAGGCCAGCGCGGTGGCAATGGGCGGCGCCATACCCGCTACCATTACGGCAGCCATGATATCGGAATCGCCCACGGCAAGAGCCGCCGTGCCGAACACATAAGCGACTTTCCCCACCGGGCCGCCGAAATCGATGGCCATCATGGCGCCCAGAATGGCGCTGAGCACCACCTTACCGCCCTGCAGCCCGTCCAGAAGTTCCTCCAGGCGCAGGTTGAAGCGTCCCACCGGCGGGTTGACCAGGCAGACCATCAACGCGCCGATGATCAGAATGCCCAGCACCGGGTACAACAGAATGGGCTTGGTGCCCTCCAGCGCCTTGGGCAGCCGGCGCAGCAGCCGCTTGAGCCCCAGCATCAGGTAGCCGGCCGCAAAGCCCGCGATGAGCGCGCCGAAGAACCCGGAAGAAACCCAATCCGCCTGCGGCAGGTTGGATACGCCTTCCGCCGCCAGCAGACCGCCCACCATGCCGGGCATGAGCGCCGGCCGGTCGGCAATGGACATGGCAATATAGCCCGCCAGCACGGGATACATCATTCCCATGGCCAGCCCGCCTACCGTTTTCAGCGCCAGGGACAGGCTGTTGCCCGCGCCGAAAAGCGCGGTACCCGCATGGGCGCCGTCAAACAGAAAAGCCAGCGCAGTCAGGATTCCGCCCCCGATCACAAAGGGAAGCATATGGGACACGCCGTTCATCACATGCTTGTACAGCTGGTGCAGCGCATTGCCGCCGTCCCCCGCAGGTGGCTCCGCGCTGCCGGGGGCTGCCTCCGGATAATAGACCGGCGCTTTGCCGCTGAGCGCTTTTTCCAGCAGTTCCGCCGGTTTGCGGATTCCGTCGCCCGCCGTGGCAAACACCACCGGTTTGCCCGCGAAGCGTACATCCTCCACATTTTTGTCCGCCGCGACGATCACGCAGTCACAGCCGGCGATTTCTTCGGCAGTCAGGGCGTTTTCCACCCCGCCGGAACCGTCCGTCTCTACCTTAATGGAAACGCCCATCTCCCGTGCCTTTTCCCGCAGCGCTTCGGCTGCCATATAAGTATGGGCGATTCCTGTGGGGCAGGCAGTTACCGCAAGCACCCGGAAAGAGTCCTCCGTCCGCGCGGGGACGCCCGTCCTGTCGCCGCGCTGTTGTTGCGCGGCGTCGATGCGCCGGAGGAATTCCTCCGGCGTCCGGGCATGGATCAGGCTCCGGCAAAACGACTCGTCCAGCAGCATGCCGGCCAGTTCTGCCATCAGCATCACATGCAGGTCGTCTCCGCCATCCGGTGCGGCAATCAAAAACAGCAGCTGCACCGGTTTCCCGTCCAGACTGTCAAACTCGGTTCCATCCGGCACCACCATGGCCGCCAAACCGGGCGCCGACACCGCCGCCGACTTACAGTGCGGCACTGCGATACCGCCGCCCACGCCGGTGGTGGTCTGTGCCTCGCGGGCAAACACCCCATCCGCAAAAGCCTGTTCGTCGCGCAGGTTCCCGCCGCAGGCCATCAGCGAAACCATTTGGCGCAGGATCGTTGTTTTATCGGCCGGTTGACCGTCCAGCCGGATACATTCCGGTTTGAGTAATTCTGTGATTTGCATCGGCATTTTCCTTCCTGCCTGCTTTTCCCACCCGACGGACACGGTTTGGGTACTTCCGGGTCATATTTTTTCTATAGTAACATTTCTCTGCCCATTCGTGCAATTCTTTTGTGATTTTTTTGAAAAAAAACTTGCCCGTTCTCGGTGGCCCATGCAACGGTTTGTGTATAAACAGAGCTTTCCCGCGCGGTAGATTGCTTCTTCCCGTTTTGTCTACCCAAAATCAAAAAAACGTAGTATGATAGAAGACAGAAAAAACGGCCGTCCTGCGGCCGGAACAGAAAAAGGAGATTCTCTGCCCCATGAAATTCTGCGAAATGCCCTATCAGCGGCCCGACCTGGACGAAGTGCTGCGTACCTGCGCCGGTTTTGCCGCAAACATCCGGGATGCCGCCTCCGACGAGGAGCTGGTCTGTCTCTACCGTGAGGAAAACGAATACCTGGGCCACTACGCCACCGCCCAGATCCTGGCCAACATTCATTATACTCAGGACACGCGCAACGGGACCTGGGCCGCCGAGCAGGACTGGTTTGACACCAACGGCCCTGCCGTAGCGAACGCCGAGGCGGACATTGCCCGTGCGCTGCTGGCCAATCCCCATGTTTCCGCTCTGGAAAAAGCTTTCGGCAGCACGGTGCTGCCCACGCTGAAAAACCGCGTTTTGTCGATGGATGAGCGGGTATTGGAGCTGCAAAAGGAGGAAAACGCCCTGTCCAGCGCTTATCAGAAGCTGTACGGCGGCGCAGAT
>JBJEYG010000380.1:0-14058 GCA_051886555.1 Gemmiger sp. | reverse complement strand
AACGCAAAAAAATGCGCTTTTGAAGGCCTATGACATTACCCCGGGCGCGGCCGGCCTGCTGGAGACCTTCAACGAGGCCATGGCGGGCTACGGCGCCGAGGTGATCCGCCGCCGCGCCGGGTACCTGGAACGCATCGCGCCTTTGGCCGCGGCCAACTACCGGGATATTTCCCGGGGAACCGAGACGCTGGAACTGCGGTATCTGCCCTGCTGCGGCGGTACCGGCCGGGAAGACCTGCTGGCAAAACTCAACGAGGTGCGCGCCACCGAGCTGCGCGCCGGATTCTGCCTGACGGGCCCGCACCGGGAGGATGTGGAGATTCTGATCAGCGGCCAGCCGGGGCGCATTTACGGCAGCCAGGGTCAGCAGCGCAGCGCGGTGCTGAGCCTGAAACTGGCCGAGGCCAGCTGTGCGGGCGAAATTCTGGGCGAGCACCCGGTCATGCTGCTGGACGACGTGCTCAGCGAGCTGGACGATGCACGCCAGAGTTACCTTCTGACCCGCATCAAGGACAAACAGACATTTGTGACCACCTGCGATTCGGCGGCGTTTGCCCGCACCGACGGCAGACTGGTCTTTGTACAGGGCGGCCGGATCGCCGACAGCCCCGCGGAGGTGTGACCATGTATCTGCACATCGGGCAGGACTTTATCGTGGACGGGCAGAGCATCGTCGGCGTGTTCGACCTGGATACCACCTCGCCGGGGCGGATCACCCACGAATTCCTGCGCCACGCCGAACAAAACGGCGCGGTGGTGGACGTGTCCGACGCGCTGCCCAAAAGTTTTGTGGTGACCACTTTCCCCGCCGAAACGGTGTATGTCAGCCCGATCTCCACGGCGACACTGAAAAACCGGGCGGAGCATTTCAATAAAAACCTGTGACCAATTTTGGAGGATGAGCTTTTTCATGGCAGAAGAATTTATCACCGAGACCAACCGGGAAACCGCCACCGACCATGCATACGGCGGCGCCCAGATCCAGGTCCTGGAGGGCCTGGAGGCCGTGCGCAAGCGCCCGGGCATGTATATCGGTTCCACCGGCGAGAGCGGCCTGCACCATCTGGTGTATGAGATCGTGGACAACGCCATTGACGAGGCGCTGGCCGGTTACTGCACCCATATCGAGGTGACCATCAAGGAGGGCGACATCATCGAGGTCAGCGACAACGGCCGCGGCATCCCGGTGGACATTCAGCCCAAGCTGGGAATTCCCGCTGTGACCGTCGTTTACACCGTGCTGCACGCCGGCGGCAAGTTCGGCGGCGAGGACTCCGGCTACAAGGTGGCCGGCGGTCTGCACGGCGTGGGTGCGTCGGTGGTAAACGCCCTGTCCGAATGGCTGGTGGTGCACGTGCGCCGCGACGGCCGTGAATACGAACAGAAATTCTGCCGCGGCAAGGCGGAAGGGGAGCTGCGCGTGGTGGGGTCCGCCGCGTCCACCGGCACCACCGTTACCTTCAAGCCCGACCCGGTCATGTTCACCGAAACCACCACCTACAACTATGAGACGCTGCTCAAACGCCTGCGGGAGGAGGCTTTCCTCAACGCCGGCGTGCGCATCACACTGACCGACGAACGCAGCGGCGAGGACAATGATCCGCCCCGCCGCGAGACGATGTGTTACGAGGGCGGCATCCGCTCCTTCGTGAGCTTCCTGCGCGAGCGCCGTGACTATAAGCCGCTGTTCCTGGAGCCCATCTACATGAAGGGCGAGGGAAACGGCGCCGTGGCCGAGGTTGCGCTGCAATACTGCGATGACAGCTACAACGAGCTGCTGCTCAGCTTTGCCAACAACGTGCATACCCCTGAGGGCGGCACCCATGAGGAAGGCTTCAAGCTGGCGCTGACCCGTGTGCTGAACGAGTACGGCCGCGCCCGGGGGATCCTGAAGGACAAGGACGAGAATCTGTCCGGCCCGGACGCCCGCGAAGGCATCATTGCGGTGATCAGCGTAAAATTGCAGGAGGCACAGTTTGAGGGCCAGACCAAAGCCAAGCTGGGCAACACCTTCATCAAAACGTTGGTCAACAATGTGGTGTACAAGGCGCTGAGCGAATATTTTGAGGAAAATCCCGCCGTGGCCAAGGCCATTCTGGAAAAAGCCACCCAGGCGGCCCGCGCCCGGGCCGCCGCCAAGAAGGCCCGCGAACTGGTGCGCCGCAAGTCGGCGCTGGAAACCAGCCGGATGCCCGGCAAGCTGGCCGACTGCCGCGAGAAGGACCCCACCAAGACGGAAATCTACATCGTCGAGGGCGATTCCGCCGGCGGCTCCGCCAAGCAGGGGCGCGACTCCAACATTCAGGCCATTCTGCCGCTTTGGGGCAAAATGCTCAACGTGGAAAAGGCCCGCGTGGACCGGGTGTACGGCAACGACAAGCTGACGCCGGTCATCACCGCGCTGGGTACCGGCATCGGCGACGAGTTTGACATCACCAAGCTGCGCTACCACAAGGTATTTATTATGGCCGATGCCGACGTGGACGGCTCCCACATCTGTACGCTGATGCTGACCTTCTTCTTCCGCTACATGCGGCCGCTGATCGAGGCGGGGCATGTGTATGTGGCCCAGCCGCCGCTGTTCAAGCTGCAGAAGGGAAATACAGTGAAATACGCCTACAACGACGAGGAGATGAAGGCGCTTTCGGCGGAAATGCCGGGCGCCAAGATCAACCGCTACAAGGGCCTGGGCGAAATGAACCCCGAACAGCTTTGGGAAACCACCATGAACCCCGACAACCGCGTGATCGTGCAGATCACAGTGGAGGATGCCGAGCGCGCCGACGAGGCGTTTACCGTGCTGATGGGCGACCAGGTGGAACCGCGCCGCGAGTTCATTGAGAAGAACGCCAAGTTCGCCAATCTGGACGTGTGACGGCTGTTTGGAATTGAGAAGCTAGGGTGATAGAGAGAATGGAAGAAAATATTATCATGGTGCCGGGGTCCGGCACCAAGGTTATTGTGCGCGACGTCAAGCAGGAGATCGAGACGGCATTTCTGGACTACTCCATGTCGGTCATCGTATCCCGCGCACTGCCCGACGTGCGCGACGGGTTAAAGCCGGTGCATCGCCGTATTTTATACACCATGTATGAGCGCGGCAACGATCCCTCCCATCCCTACCGCAAGTCCGCCGATACGGTCGGCGCGGTGCTGGGCGCGTACCATCCCCACGGCGACGCCAGCGTGTACGACGCCATGGTGCGTCTGGCGCAGGATTTCAGCCTGCGGTATCCGCTGGTGGACGGCCAGGGCAACTTCGGCTCGGTGGACGGCGACCCCCCCGCCGCTTACCGTTACACCGAGGCCCGCATGAGCAAAATGGCGGTGGAAATGCTCACCGACATCGACAAGGATACCATCGACTGGGATCCCAACTTTGACGAGACCAAAAAGGAACCCAGCGTGCTGCCCAGCCGCTTCCCCAACCTGCTGGTCAACGGCAGCCAGGGCATCGCGGTGGGCATGGCCACCAACATCCCGCCCCACAACCTGCGGGAGGTGGTCAACGGCATCATTGCGCTGATCGACAACCCCGAAATTGACCTGCCCGGCCTGATGGAATACATCAAAGGTCCCGATTTCCCCACCGGCGGCATCATCATGGGCCGCAGCGGCATCCGCGCCGCCTACGCTACCGGCCGCGGCAAGATCACGCTGCGCGGCCGCGCCGAGATCGTGGAGAAGAAAAACGGCCGGTTTGAGATCATCGTCACCGAGATCCCCTATATGGTCAACAAAGCCCGGCTGATCGAGTCCATTGCCGACCTGGTGAAGGAAAAGCGCATTGAGGGCATCAGCGATTTGAACGACGAATCCAGCCGCAAGGGAATGCGAATCGTCATCGAGGTGAAGAAGGACGCCAACCCCCAGGTGGTGCTCAACCAGCTGTACCGCTTTACCCAGCTGCAGGACACGGTGGGCGTCATCATGCTGGCCATTGACGACAAGACCCCCAAGACGATGTCGCTCAAGACCATGATGCAAAAATATGTGGAATTCCAGGACCAGGTGGTGCGCCGCCGTACCGCCTTTGACCTGAAAAAGGCACAGGACCGCGCCCACATTCTGGAAGGTCTCAAGCGCGCCGTGGACATTGTGGATGAGGTCATTTACGCCATCCGCCACTGCGGCGGCGGCACCGCCGAGGCAAAGGCCGCCATTATGGAACAGTTCGGCTTCGATGAACCGCAGGCCGACGCCATCTGCAAATTCCCGCTGGGCCGTCTGGCCGGTTTGGAAATCAAAAAGATCGAGGGAGAATTGGACGAACTGCACGCCTCCATTCAGAATTACAAGGAGATCCTGGCGGACGACGCCCGCGTGATGCAGATCATCAAGGACGAGCTGATCACCATCCGGGACAAGTTCGGCGACGAGCGCCGCACCTCCATCGAGGCGGTCAGCGGCGAGGTGGACATCGAGGATCTGATCCCCGAGGAAAAGTGCATCTATACGCTGACCCACGCCGGTTATATCAAGCGCACCGCGCAGGACACCTACACCGCCCAGAACCGCGGCGGCCGCGGCATCGCGGGACTTTCCCACAAGGATGAGGATTTCACCGAGGAGCTGTTCATCGGCTCCACCCATGACTATATGCTGTTCGTCACCGACAAGGGCCGCATGTACCGCCTGAAGGGTTATCAGGTGCCGGAGGGCGCCCGCACCAGCAAGGGCACCAACATCGTCAACCTGCTGCAGCTGCAAAACGACGAGAAGGTGACCAGCATGATGTGCCAGCCCGCCGGCATCGACGAGGAAAACAGCTATGTGACCATGGTCACCCGGCAGGGTCTGGTCAAGCGCACCCCGCTGGCCCAGTACCGCAACATCCGCCGCGGCGGTTTGAACGCCATCTCGTTGAATGAGGGCGACAGCCTGGCCTGGTGCCACCTGACCGGCGGCTGTGACGAGCTGATCGTTGCGACCCATGACGGACAGGCCATCCGCTTTACCGAGGCGGGCGCCCGCAGCCTGGGCCGTGTGAGCCGCGGTGTGCGCGCCATCAAACTGGCCGAGGGCGATTACGTGGTGGGCGTGTGCGTCTGCCGTCCCGGCGCTACCGTTCTGACCGTTACCGAGCAAGGCAAGGGACGCCGCAGCCGCATTGACGATTACCGTTTGCAGAGCCGCGGCGGAAAGGGAATCCGCAACTACGCCCGAGGCAATGTGGCGGGCGTCAAGATCGTGGATGACAGCGATGACCTGATCCTGATCTCGCAGGAGGGGATTATCATCCGTATGCACGCCGACGACATCAACGTGCAGAGCCGTTACGGCAGCGGTGTTCGAGTGATGCGCCTGGCTGAGGACGACAAGCTGGTGATGGTGGCCCGCACCGAGCGGGATACCACCGCCGAAACCGCCAAGCCGGAGGAGGACGGCGACAGCGAGGAGCTGAGCGCTGAAGAACTGGCCGCACTGGAGGCGGAGGATGCCGCCAGCGACAACGAGACCGACGACGACGAGGAATGACCATCCGTATACCGCCC
This sequence comes from Gemmiger sp., assembly GCA_051886555.1. GTDB lineage: Bacteria > Bacillota > Clostridia > Oscillospirales > Ruminococcaceae > Gemmiger. The sequence continues at coordinate 8,563 of JBJEYG010000380.1, read as the reverse complement.
CCAAAAAACGGGGCGGTATTTTTTGTGCGATGGGATTGACAGGAAAAGAAAAACGCTCTATAATATGTAACATGTTACAGAAAAGAGGGAACGCTTATGCCGCCGGCACATGCCGAAAAAGACATTGGCGCACTGGTCAAACAAATCGACGAACGGTTAAAGATGTGCTCGGACGCCGATTTGAAACAACACAACCTGACCATGATACAGAGCGCGGTGGCACTGTATTTGTGCGGAAAGGAAAACTGCCGCGCCACCCAGAAGGAAATCGAGCGGTATCTTGGTGTGTCTCATCCGGCGGTGGTCGGCATCATCAGCCGCATGGAACAAAACGGCCATGTGACAACCTGGATGGATCCCGCCGACCGGCGCAACAAACTGGTACAGCTGACGCCCCGTTCCCGCGAGCTGGGTGACACAATGGAGATGTTGCGCCAAAATTGGGAGAGTACCATGCTGCGCGGTTTCACCCCCGGGGAGGCGGAGGAGCTGAAACGGCTGCTTGCGAAAGTCAGCGACAATTTGGCGTAACGGCAAAGCCGGATTTTCCGGCTTTGTCTTTTCCTATAAAGTGTAACATATTACATTTTGAAAGGAGAAATGCTCATGATAACGACCCTTGCGCGAAGCCTGCGCCAGCACAAAAAAAGTTCGGCCCTTGCGGTGGGACTTTCGGTGTTGGAGGCAGCCTTTGAAATCTTTATTCCGCTGTGTATGTCCGGCCTGATCGACTATGGCGTGGAGGCGGGCAGCATGGCTCAGGTGGTAAAGTACAGCATTTTGATCATCTTTCTGGCAGCGATGCAGATGTCGTTCGGCATAACGGCGGCAAAAATTGCGGCAAAGGCTTCCGCCGGTTTTGCCGCCAATCTGCGCCAGGACATGTACGACAACGTACAGACCTTTTCCTTTGCCAATATCGATAAATTTTCTACGGCATCTATTGTCACCCGGCTGACCACCGACGTGACCAACGTGCAAAATGCCTACCAGATGATCATTCGTATGACGGTGCGCGCTCCGGTGATGATGGTGTTTGCCATGATCGTTTCTTTCCGCATCAACCGCCGCATTTCCATGATCTTTCTGGTGGTGATCCCCGTTCTGGCGGCGCTTCTGCTGCTCATCGTGTGGAAGGTGCGGCCCATCTTCAACCGGGTATTCCGTACCTACGACAAACTGAACAATGTGGTACAGGAAAATGTGCGGGGAATCCGGGTGGTGAAATCCTTCCATCAGGAGGAAAACGAAATCAAAAAATTCGGCGGTATTTCGCAGCAGGTGTATGAGGGATACGCACAGGGCGAACGGCTGATCGCCCTGAACACGCCGCTGATGCAGTTTTTTATGTACGGCTGTATGATGATAATTTCCTGGCTGGGTGCCAAGGCCATTCTTGCCAGCGGCAACGACCCCGCCCTGGGAATGACCACCGGAAACCTGACTGCGCTGATCAGCTACGCCACCCAGATTCTTACCAGCCTGATGATGCTTTCCATGGTGTTTGCCATGATTACCATTGCCATGGCTTCGGCAGAGCGCATTGCCGAACTTCTGCGGGAAAAAAGCACCATTGTGTCGCCCGAACAGCCGGTGCGGCAGGTGGAGGACGGCAGCGTGGTATTTGAGAATGTGAGTTTCCGCTATGCGGCCAAGGCGGACAAGCTGGTGCTGGACCATATCAACCTGAATATCCGTTCGGGCGAAACGGTGGGAATTCTGGGAGGAACCGGTTCCTCCAAAAGCAGTCTGGTGCAGCTGATTCCCCGTCTGTATGATGTGAGCGAGGGCTGCGTGAAGGTGGGCGGTGTGGACGTCCGCCGTTATGACCTGGACACGCTGCGCGGCGCGGTGGCGATGGTATTGCAGAAAAATGAGCTGTTTTCCGGGACCGTGGCGGAAAATCTGCGCTGGGGCAATGAACATGCCACCGACGAGCAACTGCGCCGGGCCTGTGAGCTGGCATGCGCGGATGAGTTTATCCGCACGCTGCCGGGCGGCTACAACGCCCGCATAGAACAGGGCGGCGCCAATGTATCCGGCGGGCAGAAGCAGCGGCTGTGCATTGCCCGGGCGCTGCTGAAAAATCCCCGGGTGCTGATTCTGGATGACTCCACCAGCGCTGTGGATACCCGCACCGATGCGGCCATCCAGCAGGCATTTGCCCGGTATCTGCCAAAGACCACCAAAATCATTATTGCACAGCGGGTCAGCTCGGTGCAGCACGCCGATCAGATCCTTGTGATGGACGGCGGCAAAGTGGCGGACGCGGGCCGCCACGAGCAGCTGCTGGCACGCTGCGCCATCTACCGGGAAGTGTACGAATCCCAGCAAAAAGGAGGCAAAGACGATGAATGACCGCAAACATGCTGCGCCGGGCGCGCAGCAGATCGATTTTGCCACACTGGGACGCCTGTTGCAGTATATGAAAGGCTACCGCGGCCGTCTTGCGGCGGTAGTGATCTGTATTCTGATCGGCTCGCTGGCCAGCGCGGCGTCCGCTTTGTTTTTGCAGGTACTGATTGACCGCTACATTCTGCCCATGCTGGGCATGGAAAACCCGGTACTGACCGGTCTGGCACGGGCGCTGGCCGTGATGGGCTGTATTTATCTGGCGGGCGTGACGGCGACGCTGATTTATAACCGAATGATGGTGACCATCGCCCAGAGCACGCTGAAACGCATCCGGGACGAGATGTTTGCAAAGATGCAGCGGCTTCCCATCCGCTACTTTGACACCCACACCCACGGGGAAACCATGAGCCTGTACACCAACGATACCGATACCTTGCGGCAGTTGATCGCGCAGTCCATGGCACAGCTGGTATCCTCCCTGTTCACCATTGTGTCTGTCTTTGTGTGCATGTTGTATGTGAGCGTGCCGCTGACGGCGATGGCCGTGGCAGCAGTGGCGGTGAACCTGAAACTTGCCGGCGGCGTGATGAAAAAATCGGCATACACTTTGTACAGCAGCAGAAAACGCTGGCCGAACTGAACGGTTTTGTGGAGGAAATGGTGAACGGCCAGAAGGTGGTGAAGGTGTTCTGCCATGAGGACAAGGCCCGTCAGGCACTGGGACAGAAAAACGCCGCCTGGGAGCAGGCCGCGGCGGATGCAGGCGGCAGTGCCAACGGAATTATGCCGATGATGTGCGGGCTGGACTATTTGCAGTATGTGTTGGTGGCGATGCTGGGCGCGGCAATGGCCATCGGCGGCGCAACCAACCTGTGCCTGACGGGCACCAATACGCTGACGCTGGGCATGATTGCCTCCTTTTTGACGCTGAGCCGAAATTTTACCAATCCTATCTCGCAGATTTCCAATCAGGCGAATTCCATCATCACGGCGCTGGCGGGCGCGGCGCGTATTTTTGCATTTCTGGATGAAACACCCGAAACCGACGAGGGCTATATAACGCTGGTGAATGCCCGCGTGGACGAGAACGGCGGCGTGACCGAGTGCTCCGCGCATACCGGACGGTGGGCCTGGCGTCACCCCCACCACGATGGAAGTGTGAGTTACACCGAGGTGAAGGGCGAGATCACCATGGAAGGAGTCGACTTCGGCTATGTGCCGGAAAAGACGGTGCTGCACGACATTACACTGTATGCGAAACCCGGCCAGAAGATAGCCTTTGTGGGGGCTACCGGTGCGGGAAAAACCACCATCACCAACCTGCTCAACCGCTTTTATGACATTGCAGACGGAAAAATCCGTTATGACGGTATCAACATCAACAAAATCAAAAAGGCTGATCTGCGCCGCAGCCTGGGCGTGGTGTTGCAGGAGGTGAATCTGTTTACCGGCACGGTGATGGAGAATATCCGGTGCGGCAACCCGGACGCCACCGATGAACAGTGTGTTCGGGCGGCAAAGCTGGCCAACGCCGACGGCTTTATCCGCATGTTGCCGCAGGGATATCAGACGGTTCTGAAAGGCGACGGCAGCGGGCTTTCCCAGGGGCAGCGGCAGCTGCTTTCCATTGCGCGGGCAGCCGTATCCGACCCGCCGGTGATGATTCTGGACGAAGCGACCTCCTCCATCGACACCCGCACCGAAGCGCTGGTCCAGAGCGGCATGGACGCGCTGATGAAGGGACGCACCGTGTTTGTGATCGCACATCGTCTGTCCACCGTCAAGAATTCCGACGTGATCCTGGTATTGGACCACGGACGCATCATTGAGCGGGGCAGCCATGAAAAGCTGATTGCTGACGGGGGCGTGTACTACCAGCTGTACACCGGCGCATTTGAACTGGAATAAACAAAAAAATAAAGCATAACCCCGCGTTCAACGCGGGGTTATGTTTGTGTGGCGGGGAAAATTCGCGCGTTTGCTTATGATTTCCTTAGAAATGCCCCTTAATATAAAAGGGAAGGGAGCGATGATCCATGAACGCTGCGTTGACAAAACGGGGCCTGGACGGAACCAGCCTGAAGCTGATCGCCATGGCGCTGATGGTGTTGGACCATATCCATTATTTTTTCGAGTATACCGGCGCGGTGCCGGTGTGGTTCAGTATGCTGGGGCGGTTGCCGGCGGAGATGTTTCTGTTTTTTGTGGCGGAGGGCTTTGCCCACACCCATGACCGAAGAAAATATTTCCTGCGGGTGTGGGCGGTGGGCGCCCCCATGGGTCTGGTGCGGTTTCTTATGCTGTACGCCGGGCTGTGGAACCGGCCGGACGGGTTCGTGCCGGCCAACGGCATTCTGCTGAATTTTGTCATTCTGATGGTGCAGTGGCAGGGGATCGACTGGTTGTTCGCGGGGCGGCGGCTGCGGGGCGCCGCGGCGCTGCTGGGGCCGGCGGTGTGGCCGTTCGCCGTAAGCGCGGTTTGGCCCTGGCTGGTGGAACACACCGTCTGGGGGCCGACGGTGCTGGGGGCGCTTTGCTACTCCGCCCTGCCCTGCTGGACATTTCTGGTTGACGGTGGTCTGCCCTACCTGATCGGCGGTCTGCTGCTGTACCTGCTGCGCAGGATCCGGCTGAGCCGCGGCGCACAGCTGGGCGTGTGGGGACTGTATCTGTTCGGCTTCTATTTCCTGTTCGTCTGGTGGATGGCGTCCCGGCAGCCGGGATTCGCCTTCGGGCAGATGTTCACCACCTACTATGAGTGGTACTGCGTATTTTGTATCCCGCTGCTGCTGTGCTATAATGGGCTGCGGGGCAAAGGGCTGAAACCATTGTTTTATTCCTTTTACCCCGCCCACATTGCCCTATTGTATGCCCTGAGCTGGGCCTGGATGGTGAGATGACATGGCAAATCTTCTGGTGGTGGATGATGACGCCGATCTGCGCGCACTGCTGAAAACGGCGCTGGAGCGGGACGGACATACGGTTCTGACGCTGGCACGGGGCGACGCGGCGGACGAGGCCCGCTGCCGCTGGGCGGACTGCATCCTGCTGGATGTGATGATGCCCGGCGAGGACGGATTCGGGACCTGCCGGCGCATCCGCTCGTTGGCGGCCTGCCCCATCCTGTTTCTGACCGCCCGTGCCGATGAGGCGGACGTGCTGGAAGGGCTGGCCGTCGGCGGGGACGATTACCTGACAAAGCCCTTCCGCCTTGCGGAACTGCGGGCGCGGGTGGCGGCCCACCTGCGGCGGGAACGGCGCGCCCCCACCGCGCGGCTGCGCCGGGGCGGCGTGGAATTCGACGAGGCAGAGCGAACCGCCTACTGCGGCGGCGAACCGCTGAAGCTGACCAAGAGCGAGTACGCCATCTGCGCTTATCTGGCGCTGCACGCGGGGCGCATCTTCTCCAAAGAACAGATCTATGAGGCGGTGTTTGGCTACGACGGCACCGGCAGCGACACCGCCGTGACCGAGCACATCAAAAACATCCGGGCCAAGCTGCGCGCCGCAGGCGCAGATCCCATCGAGACGGTGTGGGGCATCGGCTACAAATGGAAAAGGGACGACGCCGTATGAGAAAGAAAGGATCCGGCGTGCCGCTGCGGCGGCTGCTGACGGGGTATCTGGTCGGCGGAGTGGCCGGCTGCGGGGTGCTGATCGTGGTATGGTGGCTGGCGCTGACGCTGCTGATCAACAGGGGCGTGGTACTTTCCGCCTACAAAATGGCGGAGGTCACCATGGAAGCCAGGCAGGCGCTGACGGAGCGCACCGCCGAAAATTTTGAGGAAGCGCTCCCTTCCATCTGCCGCTGGGCGCTGTTCGACGCGCCGGGCGGCGAGCTGCTGGACACCAATATGGACGGCTGGCATTTGAAGCAGGCCCGCAACGCCTGGCAGGGAGGCAGCGGAAATCTGGGCTACACCCAGTACCACCTGAGCACGCCGCTGGCCGACGGAAGCGTCTGCCTGCTGCAGTACGACTATGCGGTGCACTACGCCAACGCCGCGCTGGACCGCGTTTTGCCGGATTTTCAGCTCTGCTGGCTGCTGTTGCTGGCGGCGGCCTGGCTGGGCTGGGTGTGGCTGCTGGCACGCCGGGCGGGGAACCGCATCACCGCCGACCTGGCGCTGCTGAAAACGGAGAGCGACCGGTTCCGCGGCGCTGCGGACGGCGACCTGGAGCGCCGGCCCGCGCAGGGCAAGGCGGCCATCCGGGAATTCGGCGAGGTACAGCAGGCGATGGAAGGGATGCGCGCCGGGCTGGCCGACGCGCTGAAGGCCCGCTGGCGGATGGAGCAGCAGCGGGCGGAACAGACGGCGGCGCTGGCCCACGACCTGAAAACCCCGCTGACGGTGATCGCCGGAAATGCCGAGCTGTTGTGCGAGGAGACGCTGACCGACGGCCAGCGGCGCTGCGCCGGGGCGATCCTGCGCGGCGAAGCCCGGGCGGAAGAATACCTGGACCGGCTGCGGGAACTGAGCGCCGCCGACCTGCAGAAAAGCCGCGGCACGGCGAAGAAAACCACCGACGCAGCGGAACTTTGGTGGCAGGTTGCCCAGGCGGCCCGCGACCTGTGCGCGGCGAAGCGCATCGCTCTGACGGTGCAGCCGGCGCCCGGGGGGATCTGCGTTGCCGGTGACGGACAGACACTGCTGCGCGCACTGGAAAATCTGTTGCAAAACGCCCTGCGCTATACCCCCGAGGGCGGGCGCATCGGGCTGGAACTCCGCCGGGGGGAAGGAACGCTCGGCTTTGCGGTGCGGGACGGCGGGCCGGGCTTCAGCCCCGCCGCGCTGGCACAGGCAGGCACGCTGTTTTACACCGAGGACGGCGCCCGGGACGGACATCAGGGCCTGGGGCTGTATTTTGCCGGAACGGTGGCCGAAGCGTGCGGCGGCCGGCTGGAAGCGGAAAATACCGGGGATGGGGCGCGGGTAACGCTTTGGTGCAAAGCGTGGCCCCGACAATAAAAAACAGCCGGACACAGTCCGGCTGTTTTGCATTTTGCCTCGCCGAAAAACCGGCGCCCGTGAAAGGCCTTTCAGGGTTGCGACCCGGCCAGAATTTCCCGCTGGGCTTTTTTGGTCAGCCTGGCGAACACCAGGGCGTAGGAGCTGTGGCACAGGCGGAACAGTTCGCCGGCGGGGACCGACCCGTCCAGGCGTACCGAGATCCAATGGCGCTTGTCACAGTAGAAGCCGGGCAGAATGTCCGGGTACTGGGCACGCAGAAATTCCCCCTCGGCGGGGTCCACCTTGAAGGTCAGCAGCGGATGGCCCGCGTAGCGCGGATCGTACTTTTCGCCGGGGCGGCAGAAGGCGGCAAACAGCCTGCCGCCCACCTGATAGCGGTCCCAGCCCCATTCGGCTTTGAAATCCCGCACGGCGCCGGGATTTGCCAGCAGCTCGCGATCCAGTTCGGGAAATTGTTCCCAGGTCATACCAACACCTCCGTGACTGTCAGCGTCTGCCCTTCCACCGTAAAACGCACCGTCATGCCCGCGAAGGCAAGGCCGTAAACGCGGCCGGGGTCGTTCTGGTAGGAAGGGCGCGGATCATTTTGCAGCACGCCGGTCAGGGCGGCGCGCTTGCCGGCCGGAACCTTTTGCAGCAGCTCGGGCGCGAACACCACCCGCAGCGCATAGCCGGCGGTGGCGGCGGCGAATCCGCCTGCCGCGTCGGGGAATGCGTCCGCATAGGGCAGGTACGGCTTGATGTCAAAAATCGGCGTGCCGTCCAGCAGGTCGGCCCCGCCCACCTGCAGCAGCGGACCGCGCGGAGTGGAAAGCTCCACCCCTTCCAGCGTCACGCAGGACAGGCCCAGCGCGTTGGGGCGGAAGGGACTGCGCGTGGCAAACACACCCATGCGGGTATTGCCGCCCAGGCGGGGCGGGCGGACGGTGGGGCTCCACTTCCCTTCCGGCTGCACCGAGCGGGAAAACTGCCAGATCAGCCACAGGCGGCTGTACCCTTCGATACCGCGCAGCGCTTCGGCGCTGCGGTATTCCGGCTCAAATACGATGGTGGCCCGCAGCTCTTTGACAAGGCCGCTCTGGCGGGGAATGCCGAATTTTTCGCTGAAATCACTCTCAATGTGGGCGATGGGGTGCAGCAGATACGCCTGGGACATGAAACGGTTCCTCTTTCCTTATTTAATGGCCGCGCAGGCCAAGGCGCTGCAGCAGACCCCTGGGTTTGGCGGCTTCGTC
>JBJEYG010000379.1:0-3247 GCA_051886555.1 Gemmiger sp. | reverse complement strand
TTCCACCTGCGTTTTGTCGCCCGCCAGCAGAGATTTGAAGGTGCTGGCGGCCACTTCGCACACCTGCGCGTCGGCAGACAAGAAATACGCCCCGCAGGACCACAGCCCGAAGCTCTCGCTTTCCTTCAGGCGGTCCAGATGAGCCTGAATTTTGTCCATCAGGGCGGAAGCGGACTTGTTTTCGTGGTTGATGGTAAACGTGCGATTTTCGCCCAGCGTGTTGGTGACGGTATGGTTGGAGCCGCTGCTGCTGGTCTCGGCCTTGCCCTGGGACACCGCGTGCGACCAGGAGGTGGACGTGCCGGTGGTGGTCGTGGTGCCCGAGGTGGAGCCGCCGCCGAAGGACGCACCGTCGGAGGAGAAGCCGTAGTTGCTGCTGTACGATTGCGAGTCGGAGAAGGAGTTGCTCTCGCTCTCACTGTTACTGTCGGTCACGCTGGTGTTGACACTGTTGGAAAAACTGCTGAAAATGCCGTCCGCCACCGCGGAGCTGATGTTATCGCCGTAAGCCAGGCTGGTTTTGGCAAAGGGCGAAAGGGTGGTGTACATCTCCTCCAACCCGCGTTTGCGCTGGTCCACCAGCGCCTGAGGCATGGCCTCCGCCAGAATCATGGCGGTATAGGTTTCGCCGTTCAGCGTATCCACCAGCTTTTCCATGCCCTGCACGAAGTTTTCCTTGCTGTCGTCACGCAGGCCGGGCACCATTGTCACTGACGCCACACACTGCCCGTTGCCGCCCGTTACCGCCGAGCGCATCAGCGCGGCGATCTGTTCGCGGCGAAGCCCGGTCATTTTGCTGCCGGGAAAGTTGCCGAGAAGCCCCTTCTCCAGCAGCAGGCCGGCTGTGGAAGCCTGCGCGCCGCAGCGTGCTCCAATATAAAAGTCAACGCCTGATGCATCGGCGTCCAACAGAAGAAACACGCTGGCGTGAATGCTGTGCAGCGCGCCGTACACGCTCACCAGCTTGTCGTTGGTGTTCTCCTGTTCGTCGAAAATCAGGCGTTCTATCTTAAAAAGGCGCAGTGCGCCGTAACCGTCGCCTTGCACAGTGGGTTCGCATATCGGGTATGTGCACAGGTTTTCGAGATAACTTCTTGTTACAAAGCAGCCAATGTACTGCAGACCGGAAACCAGTTCCCGTTCCTGCTGCAACTGTTTTTCTTCTACGGACATTCGTGGCCCCCTTCCCGCCATTTGCCGGTCCGCTTTGCAGGATAAAAATTGACAAACCCCGCTGCCATCGGCTATAACTAAAGATAGTAGAGAAAAGATCTGGTACAAATGCGCAAAAATGTTGTACCGATTCCAAGAACAATGCTATTGTTCATAATTTTATAATACTTTCCTCACAACTGTCAAGTGCAGGAATGCCCCGGAACCCGCTTTTTGAAAGGGGAGATGACGATGCAAAGTCCTGTGACAGCCGCCCATTTCGGGCCGGACGGCAGATTGCTGCCTGACTGCGCCTATGAGGTGAACGGCTACCGGTATACCACCGATTCGTTCGGCCGGATCACCAGCGCCGAGGGGGAACTTCGCCTGCCCGACGCAGAGACTCCGCGCGATCCGTTGGCCCAGCGGCGGGCTGGGTATGAGGATCGGGAACCCGCCGATGACGGCGGTCATCTGATCGGTACCCGCTTCGGGGGCAGCCCCGGCGCAGATAACCTGATCGCCCAGAACCGGGTGTTCAACCGTGCGGATTACAAAATCATGGAGAATGAATGGGCCTGCCAGCTGGAGCAGGGCAACCGGGTGCAGGTGCGCCTGGAGCCGCAGTACGATGTTGGCGGCGACCGTCCAACCCACCTGACCGGCAGTTATACCGTCATCACGCCGGATGGAGCCGCGCGCACCGAGGAATTTTCTTTTACCAATATCGACATGCGCGCGCTGGAAAAGAGCGTGGATGCTTTGCTGGAGGATGACCCGGTGGATGACCGCCAGGAACTGGGAATGACACCGGAACAGCGGGCGCTGGCCAACGAGATGTCCGACTGGGCGGACGGCCTTTCCCCCAGGGAACGTCGGGAACTGTTTGCGGACAGTCCGCACGGGGTAGACCGCCAAAAAAAAGCGGACGGCGCCTTTTCTGAAGGGGACTCCCCCGATGGGGAAGGCGCCGGAGCAGCACCGGAACAGCGAAAGGGAGAAGATCGTATGGGACTTTGGGATCGTGTCAAAAATGCGTTCGAAAAAAATGAAGGGGATACCCCTGAACAGGGTGTGCAGGAGGCGGAGCCGCAGCGTACTTTCAATGGGCTGGAAGTGGATAAGGACGGCTACATCCAAAGCCCGGACGGAAAGGAACCGCGCTTACGCAACGACGCCGAGGTAGCGGACGGCAAGCGGGAATTTCAGTCGGTGGCGCTGGACCCGCCCCGTGTGGAGGAGGTACCGGCCAGCCAGATCGAAGGCGTGCGTCTGGGCGATAACGAGGTGGAAAATCCGGACCGCTTCTGGGGGCAGCATTCGGTGACCGACAAAGAAACCGGCGAGAGCCGTCCCGCCACCAAGGAGGATTTCCTGGAACTGGCGTCCCACATTCCGGAGGTCCGGGAACGCATGGCCAACGGCGAGACGCTGGAGAATCTGGAACGCGACCCCGATGTGGGCGCCTGTGCCACCCAGTATTTCGACCCGGCGGTGATGCCCCGGGCGGTCAAGGGCGAGGGGTTCTGCGAAATGCAGGACGGCGGCCGCCACCGCATCCTTGCGGCGATGGAACTTGGGTACGACATGCCGGTTCATATTGTAGGCGAGTACCTGCCCAAGGTGGAGCGTACCGATAATCCGGATACCCCCGATGACCCGCCGGATGGCCCCTCTCCCGAAAAGCCGGATAATCCCGATCCGCCCGACGGCGGCGATAAAAAGGACGATTTCGCCAGCTGGCTGGATCCCAAAAACTACAATGCGGACGGCCAGTACACCGGCGACTACAAGCCGGGCGGCAAGGATGCCGCGGACACGCAGGCGGAAATCGACGCAAAAGCCCGCGCGGCCTACGCCGAGCATCTGCGCCACGATCCGGATTATGCAGATCCGCTTGACCGCTCCGAAGCTTATGCGGATTTTGTGGATAAGCAGCAAAATTACGGTACCGAGGACGCGCCGGAGGAGCCCGACACCCCCGAGGAAAGTGAGGACGCGCCGGAGGAGCCCGACGCCCCCGAAGAAAGTGAGGACGCACCGGAGGAGCCCGACGCCCCCGAAGAAAGTGAGGACGCACCGGAGGAGCCCGACG
>JBJEYG010000378.1:0-3256 GCA_051886555.1 Gemmiger sp. | reverse complement strand
TGCTGGAATTTACTCGTCACCGGATCGCCTCCTTCCCCGGTTTGACCCTCCGGTCAAACCTCCTGGTTTCATCTTATCAGATTGACTCGTTTTTACAAGGCCCGCCATCCGGGCGCAGCAAAAAACAGCGAACCAGACCGGTCCGCTGTTTTCGTCGTTTTCCGTTTCAAATCAGGGCAGTTCGCTCCGGTGCCAAAGTCCATCCTCCTGTTTGAGCCAAAGCATGCTCCCGTCCCACGCCGCACCATCGCAGGTGCAGGGAACGCACTCCGCGCCGGAGTCGTCCAGCACCCCCCACCGGCCATCGCGGCAGACGGCGGCATATCCGTTTTGCAGCGGCGCCGCCAGTGCGGGCTGAGGGTCATCCAGACTGTCGCTGCCGTACACCGCGCTGTACACCATTTCCGTACACAGCTGTCCTCCTTCGTCCAGATAGCCCCAGAAATCGCCGCGCATGCAAGGGGCGAGCGCTTCACCGTCGAAGCGCCCGGCGCGCTCATAAACCTCCGCATTGAGCGGTGTACCATCCGCCGTATGGCAGAAAATCCACCCCGGCGCAGCGCCCAAATCGCCGCCCGCTGTGATCAGATCGGTCTCTTCGCCTTCTTCTGTCACCCGCGCACGGATCGCCGGCACCGCAGCGCCGTATTCCGTCAGTTCCAATGTTGTCGGGTCGCAAGCGCCCCATCCGCTTTCGCTTTGATCCCAGCGACGCAGACATTCCTCCTCCACATCCCAGAAATACCAGAAGCTGCCAAACCCATGGCCCATGCAAACCTCCCCGTCGCCCGTCGCCTGCAGGGCCGCGGTAAAATCGTCCAGCGTTTCCCAGTCCACCTGCGGATTCCACATCCAATGCCATCCGCAGCTGCTTACCGGCACATCGGCAAGGCAGGGCAGCAGTTCGGTTCCGTCGGCACGGATCAATCCCCATTTTCCGTCCCGGCATACCGTAAAGTATCCGGTACAGGGGCGCTGGGGCGTGGTATTTCGCAACGGCACCAGGCGGATCTCATCGTAATCCAGTACAATCTCCGGTTCAGCGGACGGCTCCGGCGTGGAGTGCGGTTCGGTTTTCTCCGGCATGGAATTTGATTCCGGTGCTGGGGAAGCCACCGTTGCATTTTTACACCCCGTCGCAAGCATTGCCGCCAGGGAAACCACCATCGCCAAAGCGCCAAATTTAATTCCTAATAGGATATTTTTATATTTTTGTACGTTTTGTATTTCTTTCATGAGGTTCCCTCCTTTTTTATAGGATACCTCACGGTTGTATCGGACTTGTCACACCGTCAGTCCAACCGCCAGAATCGCTGGGCCCCTTTTCCCTTCAGCAACTGCACCAGCAAAACCGAGCCGGCCAGCAGCACCGCTGACGCCTCCAGCAAAAACAGTTCAAAGGAGGCCAGTCGGGAAAACACAAACCAATAGGCCAGACCAAAGGCCAATACCAGCAGCATACCGCCAAAAATTCCAAGGGAGGCCGCAAGCGACTGCTTGACCACCACCGTCTCATTGGCGGCATCCAGCTTGGGAAAGCAGAGATTCCACCAAACGCCCAACAATCCGTCAAAGACGCAGAGCGCCGTGCCGGCCAACAGCAGGAGCGCTTGCCGGCCCGGGCCAAACCCCATCGCCCAGCCCAGCGCGGGAACCGATACCGCCAGCGGCAACATGCCCGCCAGTATGCCAAAACCCGCCTTGGCAAGCAAAATTTCTACGGTGGAAACCGGCGCGGATTGCAAAATCCAGAGATTTTTCCCCTCCAGACTGATGGAAGAACTTGCTGTGTTGGACATGGAAAGCAGCATCAGAACCGCAGCACAGATGACGGCATAGCGCTGCGCCTCATTCAGGCCCATTTGGGAAAGCAAAGCCCGCACCTCCGCCGGTCGAATGCAGGCAGCCGCCGCGCACAGCACCAGCGCCACCAGACCAAAGCCGCTGTTTATAAAGTAGACCGGCGTCAGGAAAAATCGTCTTGCCTCCTTTTTCAGCAGCGCACCCGTTGGGCCGCCGTTCCGCCGTTTGGCAAGACGGTACCCCTGCCGCGCCCGGTGACTGCCCAGCCTGGTGACAATGCTCTGATATCGTCTGCTGAGCAGCCATACCGCCGCCAGAAAAGGGATACCGCACACCGCTGCCATCCCGGCCAGCGCCAGCAGCGCCCCCATACCGCCGCCGAATGTCCGGCCGGCCAGTCCAAAGACGAACATCGGCCCGGAAAATACGCCAATCAGCCTTGTGGAGTCGGCAAACAGCGGTGCCAGAAGATTTTGCGCGCGGAAGGCCAGCACCAGAATGACGCCAAACACCGCCAGATTCCCCAGCGTTCCCACCAAGGAATAGGTTCCCGCCTTTGCCCTGACCCAGGTCATCAGGTATCCGATCAGCAACGCCAGCAGGGCCGGCAAAAACGCCAGCAGGACCGAAACGGCAACCGCCCCCGCCAGGGCGGCGGCAAGGGACGTACCGCCCATCAGCGCAAATACCACTCCTGCGGTAAGCATCATACAACCGGTGACGATCAAATTCTCCAGGTAGAGCGCAGACGTTTTGGCCAGCAGCAGTTCAAACGCCGGAACGGGCAACGCCAGAAGCAGGTCATTGTCCTTACCGGAAAAAATCATTCCACCCGCAGCGGGAACCGTAAAGAAAAAGGACATCAGGCAGGCCATCATCGCCATCATGGCGGGCAGCAGGGCCAGCAGATCCAGTTCCGCCAGCGTCTGTCCAATCCCCCAGCCGTACATCGCCTGAATGTAAATGCTCAGCAGGCAGAGGAACGCCATTGCTCCGCGTCCTGTGGCCGCCGTCTTTTTGTCTGTACCGCGGCCAATGGAAAACACCTGCAGCAGGGCCCGCAGGCTGAGCCCCACCAGAGCGGCAAAACGCCCCTTCGGTGCAGACGGAGCAGCGGGATCACGTTTCGGCTTCATGCGGTGCACCTCCTTCCAGCTCCAGAAAGATGGATTCCAGGCTGGAATCCCCCACCACCTGCGCGGTCGGGCCGGCGGCGACCAGCTTGCCGCCGCGGATAATGGCAACATTGTCACAGAGTTTTTCCGCCACTTCCAGCACATGGGTGGAGAAAAATACCGCCCCGCCATTGTCGCACAGTTTGCGCAGCAGCGTTTTCAGTGTGTAGGATGCCTTGGGATCCAGCCCCACAAAAGGTTCATCCAGAATCAGCAACCGTGGTTCGCGCAAAAATGCTGAAACCAGCGCCAACTTTTGTTTCATTCCGTGGCTGTAG
>JBJEYG010000377.1:0-3269 GCA_051886555.1 Gemmiger sp. | reverse complement strand
CAGCGGAGACCGGTACTACAATTTCAACGAGGAAGGCTCGCTGCTGCTGGAATCCAATGTGCTGTTGCAAAAGGCGCCGCCGGTTTCCTTTGTGGCTCTGACGCCCGTCAAAGCGGTGAGTATCCCTCGGGAGGTACTGCTGCAAAAGCTGGCCGCGGACCCCGACCTTTCGCTGGAAGTGATGCTGAGCCTTTCCTATAAGTTTCTCGCCGCCATGGACCAGGTGCGCGAGGCGACCCAGTGCAACGTGGCCTGGAAGGTCTGCAATCTGCTGTTGACCTTTGCCGAACGCTACGGCGTGGATTACGACGGCAAAACGCTCATCAAAGAAAAAATCA
Organism: Gemmiger sp.; assembly: GCA_051886555.1. Taxonomy (GTDB): domain Bacteria; phylum Bacillota; class Clostridia; order Oscillospirales; family Ruminococcaceae; genus Gemmiger. Next base: position 2,931 of record JBJEYG010000377.1, on the reverse strand, counting down.
GCCAGCAGATGCTGGCCAATCTGCTGGGCGTCAACCGCATCACCATGGTGCGCACCGTCAAGGAGCTGCGCGAGCTGGGCCTGATCGAGCAGGTCAACGGGTTCTACTGCATCCGTGACCGTCAGCGCATGTTGGAATTCATGGGGCAGGTCAACGATCCGCCGTTGTGAAATCCATCCCCATTATAGCATACACCGCCCTGTTTTGCACAAAACACCGCGGGCAGCCTTCCGGCTGTCCGCGGTGTTTCCGTATCCGGTCACAGATAGACGATTTCCACAATGTGTTTGGTGCCATGGGCGTTCTGCCAATTGTCGCTGGCTTTCAGCTCCTGCATTTTGCCGTCGATCCAGCTGCCTGCGCGGCAGCGGATCTGGGGGTAATATTCCTTGTTCTCCATCACATGGGTAAAACCGACATCGCTCTCAAACTTGCACATCAGCGCATTCTCGCCCATCTCGGTCAGGCTGTCGGGCACCCGCACATAGCTCAGGTTGGGGCAGCCGCCCACCGCGAATTTGCCGATCTTCACAAGCCCCTCGGGCAGCGTCAGGCCGGTCAGCGCCCGGTTGTTGTAAAACGCCTTGGGGGCGATCTCGGTCACGCCTTCGGGCACCGTCACATCCCCCACACACTTTCTGCCGTCCGTCAGCACACCGTTTTCGATCACCAGACCGTTTTCCGCCATTGCATATCCTCCTTTTGTGCCGCGGGCGTACCGCGCCCGCCGTTTTTTTCAGTGTAGCACGCCCCGCGCGCGGCGGACAGTTTACCAGGCTACAATCCCGCAAAAAAAAACGCTGTAACATTTGTAGCACCCGTTCCCGGTGTCACTATGCGCCCGAACGGCGCCCCGGTATAATGAAGGCAAAGATCGGGGTGGTGCGGGTGTATGCCCGCTGCGCGGATGTCAGGCCCATCGGCGCCCGCCCCCGAAATCGCACAACCGGCGGCCGTTCCCGGCGCCGGACGCAACGACTAGGAGGAACAATATGGTATTACCGGATTTTGACTATTTGGTCCCCACCACATTGGGCGAAGCCTGCAACCTGCTGCTGGAGATGAACGGCAAGGCCAAAGTTTTCGCCGGGGCGACCGACATCATTCCCCCCATGCGCGACAAGGCGTTCACGGTGGAGTATCTCATTGATCTGAAGCACATTCCCGGGCTGGATTACCTGGAATATGACGAGGAGGAAGGTCTCAGGATCGGCGCGCTGACCACGCTGCGCACCATCGAGACTTCCCCGCTGGTCAGGGAAAAGAACCCCGCCGTGGCCCATGCAGCCAAGGTCATCGCCTCCACCCAGGTTCGCGCCAAGGGCACGCTGGTGGGCAACATCTGCAACGCATCCCCTTCCTGCGACAGCGGACCCAACCTGCTGGCGCAGAACGCCAAGATCCTGGTGCAGGGGCCCAACAAGGACCGCTACATCATGGCGGAGGACTTCTTTACCGGCGTCAAGCGCACCTCGCTGGAACCGGGTGAGATCGTGACCGGCGTGGTGTTCCCACCCCTGAAGGAGGGCCAGCGCTGCGTGTACATCAAGCACGCGGTCCGCAAGGCGATGGATCTGGCCATCATCGGCGTGGCGGTCAACCTGACAATGGAAGGCAATTTCTGCAAGGATGCCCGCATCGCGCTGGGCGCCGTTGCCACCACCCCCATCCTGGCGCCGAAGGCGGCGGAGTGCCTGATCGGCAAGGAGCTGACCGACGACGTGATCATCGCCGCCAGTGAAGCCGCCATGAACTCCTGCCACCCCATCTCTGACATCCGTGCCTCGGCGGAGTACCGCAAGGATATGATCCGTGTATTCACCAAGCGTGCCATCCGGCAGGCGCTGGAAGGTTAAGGAGGTTCGACCATGAGCAAACGAATCGTAAGTTTTACGCTGAACGGTGACCCGGTCGAGGTCATCGTCAAGGATAACATGACGCTGCTGGATCTGCTGCGCGACAAGCTGGGCCTGACCGGCACCAAAAAGGGCTGCGAGCAGGGCGAATGCGGCGCGTGCACCGTGCTGCTGGACGGCAAGCCGGTAAACAGCTGCTGCACCTTTGCCGTAGAGTGCGAGGGCCGCGACGTGGTGACCATTGAAGGCATCGCCAAGGACGGCAAGCTGCACCCCATTCAGCAGCAGTTTATTGAAAAGTGGGCCATGCAGTGCGGTTACTGCACGCCCGGCATGATCATGTCCGCCAAGGCGCTGCTGGACGTGAACCCGCACCCCACCGAGCTGGAGATCCGCGAAGCCATTGAGGGCAACCTTTGCCGCTGCACCGGCTACGCCAAGATCGTTGAGGCCATTCAGGCCGCCGCGGCACAGATGAACTGGGAGGAGGGCCAGGCAAATGAATAAAGATTGTGACAAGCATTATTTCAAAAAACCGGAGTTCTACCGCCTGACCGGCGGCAACAATTACGTTCGTATTGACGCAGAAGACAAAGTCACCGGCCATGGCAAGTATGTGGGCGACATCATGTTCCCCGATATGCTCACCGGCCGCATGGTGCGCAGCCCCTATGCTTACGCCCGCATCAAATCCATCGATACTTCCGAGGCGGAAAAGCTGCCTGGCGTCAAAGCGATTCTGACCGCCAAGGACTTTGAGTGGAAATGCAAGGTGGGTAACGGCGAGTTCGCCGCCGAGTTCGCCGACAAGGAAGTTCTCTGCTCCGAACTGGTCAAGCAGGTGGGCGACGATGTGGCCGCCGTGGCCGCCGTGGACGAGGAGACCGCCCAGCGCGCCGTCGACCTGATCAAGGTGGAGTACGAAGTACTTCAGGGCGTGTTCGATCCTTTTGAAGCGATGGAGGACGGCGCGCCCGAGATCCAATGGGAGGGCCGCGGCCTGCACAACATCGGCATGAAGTCCATCATGAAGGCCGGCACCGACATTGACGAGGAGTTTAAGAACGCCGCTTAC
>JBJEYG010000376.1:0-3294 GCA_051886555.1 Gemmiger sp. | reverse complement strand
AGCCACCAAGGGCTGAGCGTCCCGTCAATTTCGATAAAAGGAGCTTTTCAATTATGAGCAAACGCCCCGCAGTTCTCTGCATTATGGACGGTTTCGGCTGGACGCCGGAGCATACCTTCGGCAACGCTGTCACCGCTGCCAAAAAGCCTTACCTGGATCATCTGTTCGCCACCTGCCCCTATACCACCATCCATGCTTCCGGAATGGCGGTGGGCCTGCCGGACGGCCAGATGGGTAACAGCGAAGTTGGTCACACCAACATGGGCGCCGGCCGCATCGTTTACCAGCAGCTGACCCTGATCACCAAGTCCATTCAGGATGGCGAGATGGTCAAAAATCCCGTGCTGGTCAAGAACATGAAGGCTGCCATCGATGCCGGCAAGGCCATTCATCTGATGGGCCTGGTTGGCACCGGCGGCGTGCACAGCCACCAGGACCACTGGTTTGGTCTGATTGATATGGCCAAGGCCATGGGCGCCAAGGAACTGTATCTGCACTGCATCATGGACGGCCGTGACACCGACCCTCACGACGGCAAGACCTTCCTGCAGAACCTTCAGAACAAGCTGGACGAGGTTAGCCTGGGCACCATTGCCACGGTCAGCGGCCGCTACTACGCCATGGACCGGGACAAGAACTGGGACCGTGAGGAAAAAGCCTACGCTGCCTTTGTCTACGGTGAGGGCAACCACGCCGCCAACGCGCTGGAAGCCATTGAGCGGAGCTATGCCGACGGTGTGACCGACGAGTTCGTCGTGCCGGTGGTCACCTGTGAGGGTGGCCGCGTGCGCGAGGGCGATACCGTTATCTTCACCAATTTCCGCCCCGACCGTGCCCGTCAGATGACCCGCATCTTTGTGGATGATGCCTTTGACGGCTTTGAACGCCGCTACGGCCGGTTCCCGGTGAATTACGTCTGCATGGCCGAGTACGACGCCACCATGCCCAACGTGGAGGTGGCATACCCGCCCGTAGAGCTGAAAAACGTGCTGGGCGAGTATCTGGCCAACAACGGCAAAACCCAGCTGCGCATTGCCGAGACCGAAAAGTACGCCCATGTGACCTTCTTCTTCAACGGCGGCGTGGAGGCACCCTATGAGGGCGAGGACCGCAAGGTGATTCCCAGCCCGAAGGTGGCCACCTACGACCTGAAGCCCGAGATGAGCGCCCCCGAGGTTGCCGAGGAATGCAAGGCCCGCATCGAGAGCGGCAAATACGACGTCATTATTCTGAATTTTGCCAACTGCGACATGGTCGGCCACACCGGCGTGTTCGATGCCGCCGTCAAAGCTGTCGAAGCGGTGGATGCCGCTGTGCAGAAGGTCACCGAGGCGACGCTGGCCGCTGGCGGCGTGCTGTTCCTGACCGCAGATCACGGCAATGCCGAGAAGATGATGAACGAGGACGGTTCGCCCTTCACCGCGCACAGCACCAATGTGGTGCCCTTCCTGGTGGCGGGCGCCGGCGACGTGAAACTGCGCGAAGGCGGCTGCCTGGCGGACATTGCGCCCACCATGCTGCCTTACATCGGCCTGCCTGTTCCTGCCGAGATGAGCGGCAAGAGCATCATCGTCGAATAAACTGCAAAATAAAACCGCTCCGGCCTGGACGGTGTTTATAAAACAGAAACAGCCACAGCAGTTACCCTGCTGTGGCTGTTCCTGTTTGCTGTTTTAAACACCGCTCCAATGGAAGGGGCGGTGTTTTTATTTGATTTTACAGTGTGAACTGCACCATGCAGAACGCAGCATACACGCACAGCAGCACGATTCCCTGCGTGCGGGACAGCTTGCCGCGCAAAATAGCCGGAATGGTCAGGAATGCCATCACAAAAAACATAACGGGCAGTTCCAGCACCAGCGAGGCATTCATGCCAGCGATGGTGGCATTCTGGGGAATGCTGAAGGGGGCCAGCGTCACCGATACGCCGGACACCAGCACCAGATTGAACACGTTGGCGCCGATCACGTTGCCCAGCGACAGCGAGTTGTGCCCTTTGGCCAGCGCGGTGATGGCGGTGACCAGCTCGGGCAGCGAAGTGCCCAGCGCCACAAAAGTCAGCGCGATGACCGATTCGGGCACGCCCAGCGCCTGGGCAATCAGGGTGCCGTTATCCACCAGCAGGTCGGCGCCGATGGCAATAAGCACCGCACCCACGATCAGCAGCAGGATGTCCTTGCCCACCGAGCCTTCCTCCTCGACCTGCTCTTCGGCAGCGGGCTGGGGGGAATTTTTCATCTGGCGGACGGTGACCACCATATAGGCCACGAACAGGGCCAGCAGCACCACACCTGCCAGGCGGCTGAAGTAGCCGGAGGTATAAGCGATGGCGGCGTAGAAGATTGCGGCCACAAAGAAAAAGCAAACGGGCGTTTTGAGGGATTTGGGGTCCACCTTGCAGGGACGGATGGCGGCGGTGAGCGCCGCGATGAGTGCCGTGTTGCAGATGACGGAGCCGATGGCGTTGCCGTAAGCAATCTCACCATGGCCGGACAGCGCCGATGTGGTGGAAACCATTACCTCCGGAAGCGTGGTGCCGATGGACACCACCGTTGCGCCGATCAGCAGCTCGGGCAGGTGGAAGCGCCGGGCAATGGCAGTGGAGCCGTCCACAAACCAGTCGCCGCCCTTGATCAGAAACACCAGGCCGAGCGCAAAAAAAAGAACCGGGATCAACATGGTACAAAACCTCCTTTGAAATAGCGGGTCGGGACGAAACCCGGGCACAGGGCATGCAAAAAGCGAGGCCTATCTGCCCCCAGGGAACAGATAAGTCTCGCTGTTTCGTACAAAGCCAGAGACGGCTGCGCCGCCCGAGGTTGTTGGCTTTATCACGCGGCGAACCGCGCCAGCTACTCCCTTATTGTTGAAAGAAATGGTACCACAAAAAAACGGGTTCGTCAAGGCGAAAATTCCGGATGGGTTTACAGGAATTGATTTTATTACTATAATATAACTAAATGCATTATTAGATATTCCCCAAACTGTGTGCGAAAGACGTGAAAAAGATGCAGGGAATCAAAAAGGAAACGCTGAGAAAGACATATGAATTCTGGGGGCAGAATCGGATTTTGGTGTTGCTGCTGGTAATAGAAGTTCTGATCATTGGAAACAGTTTGTTCGCTTCGTTAAAAGAGCCGGTTTGCTATACGTTTACGCCCGATCAGCTGGAAGACATCGCGACGGATGCAGCAATCCGGTACGATGAAAACGGTCGGCGCGGCGTAACAGAATTTGCTACGGCGGGGCAGGATATTTTGCAAACTCCGGAAATGACGTTGGCAAAAGGACACT
>JBJEYG010000375.1:0-3296 GCA_051886555.1 Gemmiger sp. | reverse complement strand
ACATCTGCGGCCACGTGAAGGAGATGGAGGGCATTCTGAAACCCTTCCTGGAGAAGATGGTGGAAAAGCACAAGTGCGTGGGCGAAGCCCGCTGCATCGGCCTGTTCAGCGCGCTGGAGATCGTGAAGGACAAGGAAAAGCGCATCCCCATGCAGGAATACGGCGAGCATGGCCCCGAAATGGCTGCCATTCTGAGCGAACTGAAGAAGCGCGGCTTCTCCACCTTCGGACGGGAGAACAACATCAATATCTGCCCGCCGCTGATCATCACCGCCGACGATCTAAACGAATATCTGCCCATTCTGGACGATGTGCTCACCTGGGCGGACGAGCAGTTTTGCTGAGGTGACGCCATGAATTGGGAATATCAACAGCCCGTTGTCATCCGGTTTGGCAGCGGTAAAATTCAGGAACTTGGCGCGGTGGCCGCTTCGCTGGGCTGCCGCCGGGGAATTCTGGTGTGCGATCCATTCTTTGTGAAAAACGGTCTGGCCGACACGCTGATGCAGGCGGGCGACGGCACGCTGGCTGCGGTGTACGGCGACATCAGCCCCAACCCGGATGTGACCGAGGTGGACGCCTGCGCGGCGGCCATCCGCGAATGCGGCGCGGATTTTGTGGTGGCGCTGGGCGGCGGCAGCAGCATGGACTGCGCCAAAGCGGCCAGCGTGGTGGCGCTCACCGGTGAATCCATCACCAGATACCACGGCACCGGCGTGCCGGTGCCCGCAGAGCACCTGCCCATTATCGCAGTGCCGACCACCGCCGGTACCGGCAGCGAGGTGACCTGCGTTTCGGTTTTGACCGACCATGCCCAGGGCAAAAAGTGCCCCATCAATTCCGATTCCTTCTACCCTGCGGTGGCGCTTATCGACCCGGAACTGACCGTTTCGATGCCGCCGAAGGTGACGGCCAGCACCGGTATCGACGTGCTGTGCCACGCGCTGGAAGGATTTTGGAGCAGGGGCCACCAGCCGGTGTGCAACGCGCTGGCGCTGCATGCCTGCGAGCTGGTGTTCCGCTGGCTGCCGGTCGCCTGTGCCGACGGCACCAACCGGGAGGCCCGGGAAAAAATGGCCGAAGCCAGCGTGATCGCCGGGTTGGCGTTTACGCTGCCCAAAACCACCGGCAGCCACGCCTGCAGTTTCCCGCTCACCAACCTGTACCACATTCCCCACGGCGAGGCCTGCGGCCTGACGCTGGACTACTTCGCCCGCATCAACGCCGACTGTGAAGGCGGCCGCGTGCAGGAGTTCGCCCGCAAGCTGGGCTTCGGCAGTGCGCAGGCCATGGCGGACGCCATCCACCAGCTGAAAGTCACCACCGGGCTGCGCTGTGACCTGAAGGATCTGGCGCTGACCGACGCGCAGGTGGAGGAACTGGTGCGCATCAGTCACCATCCCAACCTGCGGAACAACCCCGTCGAGATCACCGACGAGATCTTGTACGATATGTACAATTCCTTCCGCTGAGCGAAGCGGCCCAAAATCGGAAAGAGCGGACAAAGAGGTTCGCGCCCAGGCGCCTCTTTGTCCGCTTTTGATTTTTTCTGGAGTATATAAAAGGAAAGAGAAGTGACCCCTATGGATGTCTTGATGTCTTTCGGTCTTGCCGGCGTTGCGCTGCTTTTGGGCATGGCGATCCGCGGCAAGAGCAAGTTTGTGCAGAGTATGCTGATCCCCGCCTCGGTCATGGGCGGTGTGATCGGGTTTCTCTGCATGAATACCTTCCTGCCCCAGCTGACCGACAAGGTCAGCTTCGATGGTTACACCACCATCGTCAACACGCTGTTCACCGTCTCCTTTATTTCCATCGGCCTGACCCGCCCCGCCAGGCAAAAGCAGGCCGCGCCTGAGCCGGGCGCGGGGGCCGCCGACAAAAAAGGCAGGCCCAAAAAGAAAAAGGGCGGCCCGCTGTACCGCGGCTCCATGGGCATGGGCCTGGCATGGTGCATCCTGTTCAGCCTGCAGGGCGGCCTGGGCATTCTGATCGCCTCTCTGGTCGGCCCGCTGTTCGGCATGGGCGGTATTTACGGTATGCTGATCCCCTACGGCTTCTGCCAGGGCCCCGGTCAGGCAGCCACCAACGGTACCGTGTATGAGACGGTGTACGGCATCACCAACGCCTCCCAGGTGGCCATCACCTTCGCGGTCATCGGCTTTATCTCCGCTTTTCTGGTGGGCGTTCCCATCGCCAAGCTGGGCATCAAGCTGGGGCTGACCAAGAGCAGTTCCAAACTCAGCGACTCCGTCGCCCGCGGCGTCTACTCCAAGCCGGAGCAGCGCCAGTCGATGGGTAAGGTCACCACCTATGCCGGCAGCGTTGAGACGCTGGCCTTCCACATCGCGCTCATCGGCGCTTCCTATCTGGTAGCGCTGGTGTTCAGCTGGCTGTTCCGCTTTATCCCGGCCATCGGCTCCGGCTTGTCCGCCACCATGTATATGAACGGTCTGTTGGGCGCCTATGTGGTCAACGCCATCGTCAAAAAGCTGGGTCTGGATTATTTGCAGGATTCCACCCTGCAAAGCAAAATCACCGGCTTCTGCAGCGACTTTCTGGTGGTCATGGCTTTCATGGCCGTACAGCTGGGCGCCGTCGGCAGCTGGATCATCCCCATCGTCATCATCGCAGTGGTCATTACCGCCGTTACCGCTGTGGTCAGTCTGTTCTTCAGTCAGCACTTCGGTGATGCCAACGACTTCGAACGTTTCCTGGGCCTGTTCGGAACCGCCTGTGGCACCACCCCCTCCGGCCTCGCGCTGGTGCGCATCGTCGACCCGTCGCTGTCCACCACCACCGGCGCCGAGCTGGGCATGATGAATATGCCCGAAATGCTGTGCACTTTCTCCTTCATTGTGATCATGCTCATCGCCAGCGGCGTGGTGCCGGTTCTCCTCGGTGCGCTGCTGCTGCTTGCCATGGTACCCGTCTACCTGATCATCATGAAGCTGACCGGCTGCCTGAACAAGCGCACCTGGTCGCTGAACGCCAAGTGGAACGCCGAACATCCCGGCGTTGTGGCCGCCGCCGAAGCCACTTCCGGCCGCCTGCAGGGCACGCTGGCCATCCCGCCCGAGCAGACTGAGGCCGCAGTGCAGTCCGCCATGGCCTGACCCGCCGCTTTCCGGCCTGCGCCGTGCGGGCCGCAACCTGAATGAATTACTGAAAGAGGGAATTACTTATGTTGTTGATCACTGCTGTTGTCCGTCCCGAAAAGACCTACTCTGTTCTCGGCGCGCTGGCCGAAGCCGGCTTCTACGGCATGTCCCGCTGGGACGTGGTGGGCCGCGGCAAGG
>JBJEYG010000374.1:0-3300 GCA_051886555.1 Gemmiger sp. | reverse complement strand
CCCTCACCGGAGCAGCGCTGGAAGAACAGTATAAAAAGACGCTGGAAAAGCTCGGCGAACAGGGCGGCATCCTGGGTAAGATCTTCCAGGGCGCGATCAACAAGATCAGCAACGCCGCGATCCTTTACCGGATCGTGCAGATGATCAACCGGGAGAAATGGGTCTCCATGTCTTCGGACGTGAAGGGCGAGATCTATGAAGGTTTACTGCAGAAAAACGCAGAAGACGTAAAATCCGGCGCAGGCCAGTATTTCACACCGCGTGCGCTGATCCAGGCGATGGTCGCCTGCATCCGCCCGGAGCCGATGAAAACGATCGCGGACCCCTGCTGCGGCAGCGGCGGATTCTTCCTCGCGGCGCAGGCATTTCTTGCCGACCCGGAGAATTATACGCTCGATCGGGAGCAGAAGGAATTCCTCAAAAACGGGACCTTCTACGGAAATGAGCTGGTGGCGTCCACCTTCAAGCTGTGCCTGATGAATCTGTACCTGCACAACATCGGGGATATTTACGGCAGCGTTCCTGTCGCCCACGGCGATTCGCTGCTCACCGATCCCGGCTATCGCGTGGATTACGTTCTCACCAACCCGCCCTTCGGCAAAAAATCCTCCCTCACCTTCACCAATGAGGAAGACGAACAGGAGGAAGAAGACCTCGTATATAACCGTCAGGATTTCTGGACCGCCAGCAGCAACAAGCAGCTCAATTTCGTCCAGCACATCAATACCATCCTGAAAGCCACGGGCAAGGCCGCGGTGGTCGTGCCGGACAACGTGCTCTTTGAGGGTGGCGCAGGCGAGATCGTCCGCAAGAAACTGCTTGCTACCTGTGATCTGCATACAATCCTGCGTTTGCCCACGGGCATCTTCTATAAGCCGGGCGTCAAGGCGAACGTCATTTTCTTCGATAAGCGTCCGGCCAGCGCCGAAACGCAGACGAAGGCCGTCTGGATCTATGATTTCCGCACCAACGTTCACTTTACGCTGAAACAGCATCCGATGCAGTATTCCGATCTGCTGGACTTCATCGCCTGTTATCATCCGGAGAATCGGTACGAACGCACCGAAACGTGGAGCGAAGATAACCCGGATGGCCGCTGGCGCAAATTCGATATTGCCGACATCCTTGCGCGGGATAAGACCAGCCTCGATATCTTCTGGATCAAGGACAAGTCCCTTGCCGATCTGGACAACCTGCCCTCGCCCGACGTGCTGGCTGACGATATCATCGAAAACCTCCAGAGCGCACTGGAGAGCTTTCAGGAGCTGAAGGCGCAGTTGAAATAATGGTACAAAAGAAGGCACGTCTGAGGAATAATACGAGGTGTTCCTACCGTGTTTCCTCTTGGAGAGATGTAGCCAATGGTTGCTGGATTACGACTTGAATGCACCCTCTGCTGGCGGAGAGTGCATTGTATCAATCATTGGGTCCAATGCCAGGAGCAGCATCTGAAAAGGTGCTGCTCTTTTTTTATTGGCTTCCGTGAATGCCGGAAGAAAAACAGTCCTGAATTCCGCCGGCCGCACCACAAGCAGTCGCTGAAAAGATCTGTCCGCTCCGCGCCGGAGCATTTCGGCGCCGCGCAATCGCAGAAGAGCACCGGCGTGAACCATTTCCCTCCTCGCATCCATGAGTTCGGCTGTACCGGTGAAGTCTTAGTTTTGGGCATATTGACGCAATAATTCCTGCGGCGCATGCCGCAGAATGCGGTTATTCTGTATCATTTCTTGGGAACCGGAGGGTATCCTGCGCTGAAAATCACGCCAACCAAAACCGGCGCCCGCGCGTTTGCACGCGCGGGCGCCGGTTTCTCTTGGCTGTTTACTGCCGTGTCATGAAATAGCGCACTGCGCCCACCAGGCCGGCATCATTCTGCAGCGCGGCAGCGCGCACCTCCAGCCCCTGGGCGAAGGCAGGCATCACACCGGCGCGCACTTTGGCGGCCAGCGGCTCGATCAGCAGCTTCTGCTGGGCGGACACGCCGCCCCCCACCAGAATGAGCTGCGGGTTGAATATGTGCACAAGCCCGCACAGGCCCTGTGCGATCTCGTCGATCCAGCACGTCAGAAGGTTTTGTACCGCTTCGTCCCCTTCCTGTGCCGCCGCAAAAATCCGGCGGCCGTTGCCGTACGCCGGATCCAGATCCTGCGCAGCGCGCACCAGCGCGGTGGTGGCGGCATACCGTTCCCAGCAGCCGGCCGCGCCGCAGGTACAGGGTTTCCCGTCCAGCGCGTGGGTACGCATATGCCCCATCTCGCCGCCCAGGCCGCGGGCGCCTTCCAGCAGATGACCGCCGGTGAGAATTCCGCCGCCCACGCCGGTTCCGATGGTAATGCCGATCACATCGGTATAGCCCTGCGCACCGCCCACCCAGGCCTCGCCCAGGCACATGCAGTTGGCGTCATTGGCCACCGTCACGGGCAGGCGCAGCGTGTGTTCCAGCTCCTCCTTCAACGGAGTCCCTACCCAGCCGGGCAGGTTGCCGCAGGTGCCGGCCACCGTGCCGTGTTTGGAGTCGATCTGCCCGGTGGCGGAAACACCCACACCACAGGGCGCACCCAGGGCTGCCGTTTCGGCCAGGAACGCCTGCGCCACCGCCAGCACCGTAGTCAGAATGGGCGTTTGATAGCCGTCAAAGCTGACGCTGCGCTCCAGCCGCGCCAGCACACGGCCCTCGCCGTCCACCAGGCCCAGCTTGACCGCAGTGCCGCCGATGTCAATTCCCAGATACCGTTTTTCCATTGCGATCCTCCCGGCGGCGCCGCTCAGTATTTGCTGTGAATCGCGCCGGTAAAGCGCGCGGTGATCTCCGCCGGGCGGGTGATCGCGCCGCCCACCACCAGCGCGAAGGCTCCGGCGTCCAGCGCCTGGACGGCCTGCCCGGGGGAATGGATATGCCCCTCGGCAATGACTTTGGCGGGGCATTCCCTGGCCAGCTTCGCCACAAAGTCAAAATCAATATCGTCGATGCCCTTTGTCTCGGGGGTATAGCCGCCCATGGTGGTGCCCACAAAATCCACGCCCGCCTCCGCGCAGGCCATCGCCTCCTCAAAGGTGGCGATATCCGCCATCAGAAGCTGGTCGGGATACTTTTCCCGGATGCGGCGGGCAAACTCCGCCGACGTGCTGCCGTCGGGGCGCAGCGCACCGGTTCCCTGGAAAGCCAGAATGTCCACGCCGCAGGCCACCAGCGCATCCACCTCCGCCATGGTGACGGTGATGTGCATGGGGCAGCCCTCATACTCCTTCTTGATAATGCCGATCACCGGCAGGTCCACCACCGCCTTGATTTGGGTGATG
>JBJEYG010000373.1:0-3337 GCA_051886555.1 Gemmiger sp. | reverse complement strand
AGAGCTTCTGGAATAACCTGATCTTCAAATACTTTTACCTCACCACGCCGGTGGCGGTGGTCCTGTTCCTCCTTGCCTATGTGCTGATGTACAAGACCCGCTTCGGCCTGCGCCTGCGGGCCTGCGGCGAACATCCCCAGGCCGCCGACTCGGTGGGCATCAATGTGTACAAAATGCGCTACGCCGGTGTGATGATCTCCGGCTTTCTGGGCGGTGTGGGCGGCCTGGCCTACACGCTGGCCGCGGGCAACGCCTTCGGCGCCAGCGTGGGCGGCTACGGCTTCCTGGCACTGGCCGTCATGATCTTCGGCAACTGGAAACCGCTGCCCATTCTGGGGTCGGCGCTGTTCTTCGCGCTGTTCAAGGTGGTGGCCGCGTACAGCAGTTCCATTCCCTTCCTGCCCAAGTTTGAGGGCCTGAAATCCGCCTCCAACCTGTACCAGATGCTGCCCTACGTGGTAACGATGGTGGTGCTGGTGTTTACCTCCAAGAAATCCAAGGCGCCCAAAGCCGAGGGGATCCCCTACGACAAGGGCAGCCGCTGAGCATTCGCCAGACAGGAGTACGGCCATGAGAATGTATGATGTGATTGCGAAAAAACGGGACGGCGGTACGCTGACCCGTGAGGAGATCGCCTTTGCCGTGGACGGATATGTGGCGGGGCGCATCCCCGATTACCAGATGAGCGCGCTGCTGATGGTCATTTACCTGCGCGGCATGACCGACGACGAGACCGCTACGCTGACCGACGTGATGGCCCGCAGCGGCGACATGGTGGATCTTTCGGCCATTCACGGCGTCAAGGCGGACAAACATTCCACCGGCGGCGTGGGCGACAAAACCACGCTGGTGGTGGCGCCGCTGGTCGCCGCTTGCGGGGTGAAGGTCGCCAAAATGAGCGGCCGCGGCCTGGGCCATACCGGCGGTACGGTGGACAAAATGGAGGCGGTGCCCGGTACCCGCACCGCCCTGACCCGGGAGGAATTTTTCGCCCAGGTCAATGAAGTGGGGGTGGCGGTGATCGGCCAGAGCGGCCACATTGCGGTGGCGGACAAAAAACTGTACGCCCTGCGGGACGTGACCGCCACGGTGGGATGCATCCCGCTGATCGCTTCCTCCATCATGAGCAAAAAGCTGGCTGCCGGTTCGGACGCCATCCTGCTGGATGTGACCATGGGCAACGGCGCCTTTATGAAGGATCTGGACAGCGCCGTGGAGCTGGCAAGGCTGATGGTCTCCATCGGCACGGCGCACGGGCGCAAGGTGGCGGCGCTTATCACCGATATGGATCGCCCGCTGGGCCGCAACATCGGAAACAGCCTGGAAGTGGCCGAGAGCATGGAGGTGCTGAAGGGCGGCGGCCCCGCCGATCTGCGGGAAGTCTGCCTTCAGATCGCGGCCAATATGCTTTCGCTGGCGGGCAGGGGCGATTTGAACGCCTGCCGCGCCATGGCGGAACGTGCGATCGACAACGGCTCCGCTTATGCGGTGTGCCGCCGGATGTTCGCGGCACAGGGCGGCGATGTTTCGGTGCTGGACGATCCCGCCAGGTTCCGCCGTGCGGCCTATCGCTACGATCTGACGGCCGGTGCGGACGGTTTTGTGACCGCCAACGACGTGGAGCGCATCGGCAATGCCAGCGTGCTGCTGGGCGCCGGGCGCATCACCAAAGAGGACGCCATCGACTTTGCCGCCGGGATTGTCATGCACAAAAAGCTGGGCGACCCGGTGCGCCGGGGCGATGCGCTGTGCACCCTGTATGCCGACGACCCGGCACGGTTTGCCGCCGCCGAGGAAATGTACCGCGGCGGGCTGGTGATCGGGCCGGAACGTCCCGCGCTGCCGCCGCTGGTTTATGCCCGCGTCACGGCGGATGGCGTTGAGCGGTTCTGAAACATACGACCAAACGGCCGGCTGCCGGGGAACGTTCCCCGGCAGCCGGCCGTTTGCGTTTCAGCGTTTGTTCAGTCTGCGTTTCAGCAGCAGGAACCGCAGCCCGGCGTAACCGTTGGGTTTGTCGGACGCAAACTCCTCCGTTTGCACATACCGTTTGAACTGCCCGTCAAACTGCAGTGCGCGCCCTTCTTCCTGAACGTCGGTCAGCACGCGGGGCAGCGCTTTCTGATCGGTTTCAAACTGTGGTTCCTTGTCCCACAGGATCCGGCCGGTTTCGTCAAAGCCATGCGCCCACACACTGAACACCAGGCAGGCGGCCTCGCCGTAGCAGTAGCGCTCAAAACGGATGCGCCCGTCGATGTAGAACAGCAGGCAGTCGCGGAAGTGCGTCTCCAGCTCTTTTTCGTAACGCCGTCCGCAGTCCGGCCCGGCAAAATCCGCAGCGTTTGCAGTCATGGGTCCCTCCTGTTCCGCCCCGGCAAAAACGCGCCCGGAGCAGGCAGCTGCGCGGGCGCGGCGGGAACGGTGAATTCAATACGTCAAAATAATGCCCTGGTCCTGGGCGTAGAAGCTGCACAGGCCGCTGCACGGGTAGACGCGCACATCGGCGTTCGGCCACTTGCTGCGGATGCCGCGCTGCAGCAGCATGGTCGCGTTCTCGTTGTTGCAATGGCACATTACTACGGTGTGGCTGCCGTCGAAGCCGTCCTCATCCATCTGCTCCAGGATTTTTGCCAGCACGCGGGTCTCGCCGCGGGTCTTGAAGAAAAAGTCGATCTTTCCGTCGGACGTGCGGCGGCCCAGAACACGCATGTTCAGCTTGCCGGCAATAAAGCCTACCACACGGTTGACACGCCCGGCTTTGGCCAGATTGTCAAAGCTGGCAAGGGCAAACAGGATGTGCGTTTCCTCCGACAGCCTGGTGATGGCGGAAGTGACTTCTTCAAAATCTTTGCCCTGGCCGATCAGATCGTTGGCGAGCCAGGCGGCGGTGGTCAGCGCACCGGCACAGCTGAGCGTATCCAACACGAAAATGTTCTTTTCGGGGTGTTCTTCCAGCACCATCTCGCGGGCGGACAGCGCCGCATTGTAGCTGCCGGACAGATTGTGGCTGATGGTCAGCGCGATCACATTATCCGCCTGCAAAAACTGCTCGGCCCATTCCTCCGGGCTGGGGCAGGCGGTGGAGCTTCCGCCGTTGTAATCGGTCATGGCCTGCAGCATCTGCGCCACGTTCAGCGTGGGCAGGTCGACATATTCACGCTCCCCCACGCGAATTTTGAAAGGGGCCAGCGCGAACTGTACCCCGGGAGCGGGATTCTCCAGCTCGCGGATCTCGCAGGATGTGTCGGAAACGATCATCCAGGACATAGTTAAAACCTCCCGGTTCCCAGACTTGCAACCGCCGTGAAAGCCGGTTGTAAAATTTCTGGTTACATTC
>JBJEYG010000372.1:0-3338 GCA_051886555.1 Gemmiger sp. | reverse complement strand
CGTCTAAATCCGTCTTGCCGGAGGTAACCACATTGCCGCTTTCATACTTCAGCGTGAACTCCACAAACTGCAGCGGCTCATTGGTGTGGCCGTTCAATTTGGTAATGCGGAAATAAAGCGGCTTTTCATTCATGGTGTTGGTAAATGCTGTACCGCCGTCTTTCTTAATCACCACCGTGGCGCGATGGTTGTCGGAACCGACATTGCTGGTTTCCGTCGAAACCGTCCCGGTGCCGCTGCTGAGACTGACCTGAATGTCCGTTACCACATAGTAGGTGATGGTCATGGACTGATTCGCGCTCAGATTCAGCTTTTTTATGTCGGTGCCAACGGTCACCGTGATCTGATACTCGGTTCCATCATAGGTAATCAGGGATTCTCCTGCCGGTATTTGCTCCTTCAGGTAGTAGGTATAGGTTCTGGCCTCGGTGTAATCCTGTTCGGCCAATACCATGCCGTAAGCATTATTGGATACCGTGGCAATGGTATTGTGGTTTTCATCCTGTAAAAGGAACTGGAACTGCCCGGGCTGCTGATCGAGTTCATTGCCATTCGCATCCTTGAAAGACTTATACACTTCGATTTCCAAACCGGGGCTGAGGGAGATATCCTGCGCCTGGCCAAGTATCAGAATACCGTTGGACATGATGCCGCCGCCGTGGGTCTGGGAGTAGTTTCCGGAGATAAATACGGTTCCCATGCTAATTGCCGTTTGTTTATCCGCATCCGTGGGGCTTGCGTTCAGACCCATCATTTTGTTGGCGGTAACGATCTGATCCTTAACAATGTCAATTGCCACGTAATCACAGCTGCCGTGCCAGTTTTCCGCACCGTTGCCCAGCATGGTTCCGGACACAGCGCTGTTCAGAGCACAGAAGAAATCGTTATAACCGTTGGTCATAAAGACCTCATTGGATCGCGCGGTCAAATCATCCTGCTTGACGTTTGCATTTCCGTCGCTGCCCGACATGGTTCTGCCGTTTGCGTGGTTGTCAAAGATCGCAACGCTGCCCGCGGTGTGATCTACTGCCACAATCTGACCGGTGGAGCAGCCGCCAATACCGCCGCCGAAGCCATCGGCACTGTTCTTCTGGAACACCGCATTCAGAATATGCATGGATTGCCCCTGGCAGACGAAGATGCCGCCGCCGCCCCAGTCATGGGTAGAATTGGTTCTGTTGTTGGTGACATAACCGCCGCTGATCAGGGACGTTTGACTGCTATCCTGAATGCGGATGCCGCCGCCTTCGGCGTTTTGCGCCACATTGGCCGCCACGGTGCCGCCGGTCATGATGAACTTATCGCCGCTAAAGCCGATGCCTCCGCCAGCTTCATGATGATAGTTGCCGGTCAAATAGGCACCATTTTCCATCGTAAAGGTGCTTCCATACTGCGCGATGCCGCCGCCGAAATGATGGCCCTCGCCGGGGTTGCCGCAGTAGTAATCCACACGGTTATTGGTGATATAGCCGCCGGAAAACACTGAACTGACACCTTCCAGGAACACGCCGCCGCCCTTGCCGAAATCATCTTCATTTGAAGAGACCGTGTTTTCCGGCAACACGTTGCCGGAGACCACGCCGCCGGTCATGGTAAAGGTACCATTCTTTTTGTACACGCCGCCACCCTTGCCAGCCTGGTTACCGGCTATCACACCGCCGCTGATGGTTAGCGCACCGGCACTGTCAGAGCTAATCGCGCCGCCGTAGCTATCGTTGCTGACGCAGCCGCAGAGATAACCGCCGCTGATATGGATGTTACCACTGTCAACAGCGGAGGCAACACGCAGCCCGCCCGGATTTGTGAACAGACCACCCTGAATGTTCAGGGAGGCACTACCGGCTACAAAGAAGAATTGATTTGGGGTTGTCTCGGAGCAGATCGTTCCCACGTTGGTCAGATCTACCGTGTGCTTTACCAGCGTTTCGGTGGTGGTGCCGTCTCCGTTGGGGCGGGATTCCGTGACATAGTAAACAAGGGTTTTCGTGCTGCTGTCATAGTTCGCCTGGTTGCCATAGAGCGGTTGGCCTGTCACAACTTCTGTGGTTTCGACTGGCTGCCCACTATCGGTAATGGTCAGGGAGCCGGTTCCGTGCAGATAAATCATGGAGCTACCGCGGTCACCCTCCGGCACATTGTAGTGGATCGTGTGGCCGTTCAAGTCCAGCGTGGAGGAAACACCATCGCCGATGTCAGCGGCTTGACCTGTCACTTCGTTCACCGTAATGTCGCAGCCCAGATAATAGCTGCCGCTGGTTCCCAGTTTGGAAAGCTCTTCCGCTGTATAAATTGCGTTGTCGTCATTCAGCGGTGTGCTGGGGGTGTAGAAGCAGACAATGTTGCCATTGCTCTCAGCGGTCAGACCAACGCGGCCGCTGCCGGCAACAACGGTCTGCTCGTCGTATTTCTGTACCAGCTTCCAGCGATTGCCTGCCTCGGCTTCGTACAGTTGAATAGCAGTTCCGTTTTCCTGTTTATTACCGGCTAAGTTTATATACGCGCTGGTCTTCTTTTGCGAGTAGAAGGAAACCGTTCCATCGTCGTTGTTCCGGATTCCCCACCAACTGGCCTCATCCAGCGCGCTGTGAAGCCACAAAGGTGTCTCATTATCAGTAGAACTATAATGCAAATTCACATGCAGACCGCTGTTGGAAAGCGGGGTTAGAAAATAGTAATTATCCACCACTCTCCAGATACGGAAGGCCTGAGAGATTTGCCCCTGTACTTCCCAGAGATGAAGATAGGCGTCCTCGTTTATATCACCGTCATTAATATCCACGGCAAAACGCGTTGCCGCGCCGTCCTGTGCGTAGTTAATGGTGTAAATATCATCGTAGCTGCATTTCAGGGTGCTGGCCGGGTCGCTTTCGTTGCTGTAGCCGTAGTTGTCCAGGTGCCGGTGCAGCACGTCCGAGGATACAGACGCATTTCTATCCCCAACTGTGGAAGTGTCATATGTACAGGAGCCAACGTTCACCCAATTGTCCCGAATCTTGACCATGAACGTGACATTGTGATCAAGACCGGCGGTAGGCGCGTCCGCGTAGGTGCTTATGGAATAATCTTCTGCCTGAGTTACTACATTGCCCACCACAGAAAAGCTGGATTGGATGTGGGTAACACTGACATCCCCGTTTTCGCTCTTTTCGGCAGCGGCTTCCAGCAGCTCCACACCTTCTTCGGTAAAGTGGACGGCATGGCAATCCGCGTTTTCCAGCCCTTCCATATCCGCATAGGTGATGGAAACGGATACCGGTGCGGCAGGTTCTACAGACTCACCGTCCGAAATCAACCTCACATCAAAGAAGCGGGCAAACACAAGCGGATCAGCTGAACCG
>JBJEYG010000371.1:0-3364 GCA_051886555.1 Gemmiger sp. | reverse complement strand
TGTTCTGGCTGCTGTGATGGCAGCCAGCATGGCGCTGAGCATGGTTGCCTGCGGCGGAAGCAGCAGCACTGCCAGCAGCGCCAGCGCAGCGACCGGCGACTCCGCCACATCGGCGGAGGCAACCTCCACCGATGGCGGCGACCTGAACGTCATGCTGGAGACCGAAGTGGAGTCGCTCGACCCCCAGCTGGCCACCGACGGCACCTCCTTTGAGGTGATCGCCAACTACACCGACGGCCTGATGCAGATGGATGCCGACGGCCAGGCTGTGCCCGCCGTTGCCGAGAGCTATGAGCTCAGCGAGGACGGCACCACCTACATCTTCCATCTGCGCGAGGACGCAGTCTGGTCCAACGGTGAGCCTGTCACCGCGGCCGACTTCGTGTTCGGCTGGCAGCGCGCCGTGGATCCGGCCAACGCTTCCGAGTACTCCTACATGCTCAGCGACATCGGCCAGGTGAAGAACGCGGCCGAGATTATCGCCGGTGAGAAGGACGTCAGCGAGCTGGGCGTCACCGCCATCGACGATAAGACGCTGGAAGTTCAGCTGAACGTTCCTGTCAGCTACTTCCTCAGCCTGATGTACTTCCCCACCTACTACCCGGTCAACCAGGCTTTCTATGAGAGCTGCGCCGACACCTTCGGCACCAGCCCCGAGACCGTGCTGTCCAACGGCGCGTTCATTCTGGACGACTACGAGCCGGCTGCGGTTGCTTTCCACCTGAGCAAGAACCCCGACTACTATGACGCCGACCGCGTCAGCCTGTCCGGCATCAGCTACCAGGTCATCAAGGACAGCCAGCAGGCTCTGATGAGCTACCAGTCGGGCGATCTGGATATGACCCTCGTCAACGGCGAGCAGGTCGAGCAGGTTCAGGACGACCCCGAGTTCCTCAGCGTGGGCGCCGGTTACCTGTGGTACATCAGCCCCAACATCAGCGGCGTTCCCGAGCTGGCCAACCTCAACCTGCGTCTGGCCATCACCTTCGCGCTGGATCGCGAGGCGATCTGCAACGACGTTCTGAAGGACGGCTGCGCCCCCACTTACACCGCGGTTCCGCCGGAGTTCGCTGCCGGCCCGGACGGCTCTGACTTCTCCGCCGACCAGACCATGTTCTCCGACGTGTGCGCCTACGACACTGCCAAGGCCCTCGAATACTACGAGGCTGCCAAGAAGGAACTGGGTGTCGACAGCTTCACCTTCCAGATGATCGTTGACGCCGACGACGCGCCCCAGAAGGTCGCGCAGGTCATCAAGGAGCAGCTGGAGACCACCCTGCCCGGCTTCACTCTGGAGCTGGTGGTTGAGCCCAAGAAGCAGCGCGTTCAGGATATGCAGGACGGCAACTTCGAAATTGCTCTGACCCGTTGGGGACCTGACTACGCCGATCCCATGACCTACCTGGGCATGTGGGTGACCGACTGCGACAACAACTACGGCCTGTGGAGCAACGCCGAGTACGATGCCATCATCGCCGAGTGCACCACCGGCGACCTGTGCACCGATCCCGAGGGCCGCTGGAGCGCCATGTACGACGCTGAAAGGATCGTCATGGAGGAGGCCGTCATCTTCCCGCTGTACACGCAGTGCAACGCTGAGATGATGTCCGGCAAGGTTTCCGGCGTCGAGTTCCACCCCGTCGCGCTGAACCGTGTGTACAAGAATGCCGTCAAGGCCGGCTGATCCAAGCCCCGAGCCTGATTTCGGTTAAATTGTAAGAAAAAGGCCGCACAGTGGCCCTTCCAAAGGCCGCTGTGCGACTTTTTTAGGCTTTCGTCTGTCCTTGTGCCGAGCACAGGCGACTCTGCCCGGAACACGGGCAAAGGGGAGGGAATCCTTTGAAAAAATATACGTTAAAACGTATCCTCATCTCGATCTTCACGTTGCTGGCCATCCTGCTGGTGCTGTTCACGCTGATGAAGCTGATGCCCGGCTCGCCCTTCAACGACGAAAAACTTAACGATGAGATGCGTGCCGCATTGTACGCCAAATACGGCCTGGACCAGCCGCTTCCGGTACAGTTCTTCCGCTATGTCACCGGTATGCTGCGGGGCGATTTGGGCGTCAGCTACAATATTTCCAAAAACACCCCCATCTCTCAGTTGATTCAAAGCCGGCTGCCCATCTCCATCCGCATCGGCGGCATGGCGGTCACGCTGGGCGCGGTGGTGGGCCTGCTGCTGGGCCTGGTCGCTGCGCTTCGCCACGATACCATTCTGGATACGCTGTGCACCGTGATCTCGGTCATCGGCGTGTCGGTCCCTTCCTTTGTATTTGCGCTGGCTCTGAGTTACAGTTTCGGTTTCCGGCTGGGCTGGTTCCCCATGCTGTACAAGGCGCAGCAGCCGCTGATGTCCAGCGTGCTGCCAAGTGTATCCCTGTCTATGTTTACCATGGCGTCCATCGCCCGGTTTACCCGCAGCGAAATGATGGAAGTGCTTGGCAGTGATTACATGCTGCTGGCCGAGAGCAAGGGAATTTCCGGCCCGGCGCTGATCTTCCGCCATGCATTGCGCAATGCCCTGATTCCCATTATCACCGTGCTGGCCCCGCTGGTCGTCGATCTGATGACCGGCAGCCTGGTGGTGGAAAAGATCTTCTCCATCCCCGGCGTGGGCAGTCTGCTGGTCACGGCGATCCAGTCCAACGACTACAATGTGGTCATCTCTCTCAGCTTTATTTACAGTGCCATGTACATCGGCATCATGCTGGTGGTGGATATTCTCTACGGCGTGATCGATCCGCGCATCCGCCTGGCAAAGGACGGTGACAAGTAATGGCGAAAGCAAAACTTCAGCCCGCGCCGGCGGGCGTCCGGCCGGAAGATTATACCTTTGAGGCCGACGATTTTCAGCTCAAACACAACGAAGGCGAAATCGCCATTGACACCAACTTTGCGTCGCAGAATTTCTGGAAGGAAGCGGCCATCCGCTTCTGGCGCAAAAAGAGCGCCGTTCTGGGCCTGGTGCTGATCGTGTTCATCACCTTTATGGCGGCGGTCGGCCCCAGCATGAACGACTATACCTACTCCGGCCAGACGCTGAGCGAAAAGAACTTCGCGCCCCGCGTGCCCGTTCTGGAGAACTTCGGCATTCTGGACGGCAGCGAGACCATCACCACTACCACCGGCTCCAAGACCACCAACAAGTACCGGGAGGCCGGGCTGGACGACACCTACTACTGGTTCGGCAGCGACAACTTCGGCCGTGACATCTGGACCCGCACCTGGGAGGGCGCGCGTGTTTCGCTGATCATTGCAGTGGCCGCCGCCCTGATCGATATGGTCATCGGCATGAGCTACGGCCTGATCTCGGGGTACTTCGGCGGCATGGTGGATACCATTATGCAGCGGATCCTGGAAAT
>JBJEYG010000370.1:0-3370 GCA_051886555.1 Gemmiger sp. | reverse complement strand
ATATACAAAAGTCAACACTTATATGTTTTTGGATGAATATTGAAATTTTTCGGGCCGCCACGCAACAGGCCGGGCAGCAGGCGGTTTGACGCTGCGGCCCGTTTTGCCGGAATTGCAAATCCCCGCCACGGCTGCTATACTAAAAACCATGCGCGGCGTGGTCAGCCGGCAAGCCGGACTGCCCTTTTGCATACACTGAAACGAAGAACAGATACAGACGGGAGGCTACTATGAATTTTTTTGACCGTTTCCGCACTGCGGACATTGATCTGGGGGTAAAGGAATGCGCTGCGCTGCCGGGGGCAGTGCTGTTGGATGTGCGCACACCGGAAGAATATGCCGAAGGGCACATCCCCGGCAGCACAAACATTCCGCTGCAGGCGCTGGACGAGATCGGAACCGTTGTGCCGGAGAAAACCACGCCGCTGTTTGTTTATTGCCGGTCCGGCAGCCGCAGCGGGCAGGCGGCCGGCCGGTTGAAGCAGATGGGCTATGAGCAGGTTCGGAACATCGGCGGGATCCTGTCGTACCACGGAGAACTGGAACGGTAAAAAAGCGCCCTGCACACTTGCCTGTGCCCGGGCGCCTTTCGGATGCGGCAAAAATTTTTGGGATTCGGCAAAATCTGACAAAGAAATCGTCCGGACTATGGGATACAAAAAGGTGTAGAATGGGAAAAGAAAAGGAGGTTGATCCATGATGCAGATTTGGCATTTCCCCAAACGGAAGAAACCGCGGCAGCCGGAGGCTGCCAAAAACGGAGCCGTACGCCGGTTGGCGGCGGCGATACTGGGAACGGCGCTTTTTCTGGCCGGGTGTGCGCAGCCGACGGAATCGGCGCAGACACAGCCGTCTGCCACACCGGCAGCAACGGCAGTACCGTCGCCCACAGCAACAGAGCAGCCCGCCCAACCAACGCCGGAACCCCAAGCGACAGATTCCTGGCTGCGGGTGGATTATCTGGACGTTGGGCAGGCGGACGCCGCGCTGTTGGAATGTGACGGGCAGTATATGCTCATCGACGGCGGCAACAAAGAGGATTCCAGCCTGATTTACACGGTGCTGAAAAACCGGGGCGCCGACTACCTGGAACTGGTGGTGGGTACCCATCCCCACGAAGACCATATTGGCGGCATTCCCGGTGCGTTGAGCTACGCGGACGCCGGCACGGTGCTTTCCCCGGTGACGGAATACGACAGCGAAGCGTTCCGCGACTTTAAACAGTACGCTGAGGAACGGGGCGGGGGGCTGACCGTGCCCGCGGTGGGGGATACTTACCGGCTCGGCAGCGCCGAGGTCACCGTGCTGGGGCTGAACGCCGGCGAGGATACCAACGACCTTTCCATCCTTCTGATGGTTCAGTACGGGCAGACGCGCTTCCTGTTTACCGGCGACGCGGAGCGCCCGGCGGAACAGGCGGTGCTGCAGTCCGGGGCGGATCTCTCGGCAACGGTACTGAAAGTGGGCCACCACGGGGCGGACACTTCCACCACCTACCCCTTCCTGGAAGCTGTGATGCCGCAGTATGCCGTGATCTCGGTGGGGGAGGGAAATTCCTATGGACATCCCACCGAAAATACCCTCAGCCGCCTTCGGGATGCAGGCGTGACCGTTTACCGCACGGACCAGATGGGCGATATCACCTGTATTTCGGACGGTACTACGGTGACTGTGACCACACAGAGAACAGCGGCATCCACCCCGTCGCCGGAACCGGTGATCGAACAGATCGAAAGGGAACAGAGTTATGTACTGAACACCAACACAAAGAAATTCCATTTCCCTTCCTGTTCCAGCGTGGACGCCATGAAGCCTGAAAACCGGCAGGATTACACCGGCACCCGGGAACAGGTGATCGACTGGGGCTATTCCCCCTGCGGGCGCTGCAAGCCATAAATCAGGCCCCCGGCAAAGCCGGGGGCCTGATTGATATTCAATCCCACAGTGCCGAGCAGCCGGTGGAATCGTAAAACTCTTTCAGTACCTCCGCCTGAATCGCCTTCCGGGTAGTGGGGTCCTTGCAACCCACCGGCTGACCGTTCAGCTCGCAGGCATACAGGCAGAAGTTGGAGGAGGACGTTACAAAAATCTCGTCGGCATTTTTCAAAAAATCCAGCGTGTATTCCGTTTCCAGCACCGGAATGCTCAGACGGTAGCAGGCTTGGATCATGTGGGTTTTGGCAATGCCGCGCAGAATGTACGCATCGTTGGGGTGGGAGTAGAAAACGCCGTCCTTGAGCACGGAAACGTTGGAATGGGCGCATTCGGTCACAATTTCGCCGCGGTGGAATACCGTCTCCTGGCATCCGGCGCGCCTGGCCCGCTGCGCGGTCATCACGCTGGGAAGCAGGTTGAGCGTCTTGATGTTGCAGTGGGAAAAGCGGGTATCCTCCTCGTCGTTGATGCGGATGGGCACATCCGGGTTGTTGAGCGTGTTGGGCCGGATGAATACCCACAGTTTGCCGGGAAGACCGTCGGCGTACACATGGCTGCGCGGTTCCACCCCGCGGGTGACCTGCCAGTACACAAAATTCAGATCGCTGTCAACTTTGGACAGCAGGTCGGTGAGCAGCGCACCCAGTTCTTCCTTCGGCATGGGAACGTGGATGTCCAGCAGCCGGGCGCTGGTATAAAAGCGGTCAAGGTGTTCCTGCATAAGATAGACTTTGCCGTTGGCGCCTACGGTGGCGTCGTAGCAGCCGTCGCCGAAAAAGTGTACCCTGTCGTTGAAGGGCACCATCAGTTCTTCCGGCGTTCCGATTTTTCCGTCATAATACGCTAACGATTCCATTTGGCCGAACCTCCTCTGCACGGTTTGTCTCGCAATGATGGATCGCGGATTCCAACGTTCCAGGGCGGGCCGAAGCGGCTCTGCCCCGGTAAAACCAGTTTAATTGCCGGTCGAATCGCGGACAGCCTGCGCAAGCTTTTCAAAATAGGGCATCAACGGCGCGTTGTCATACCGGCAGCCTTCCATGGACAGCAGCTCCGGCAGAACCCGCTCCACATCCGCCGCCGTTTCTGCATAACGGATATAGGGTAAATACTTGATCCACGCATAGGTTCCCCGAACCTTGTGATTGTAGTTGCTGAACACGATGCAGGGCGTTCCGGTAATGGCGGCGAAAACCATGCCGTGAAGCCGGTCGGTGATGACCAGCGCGGCACGGGTGAACTCTTCCATTTTTTCGCGTACGCGGTCGGAGCGGGCTTCCTTTGTGACCTCCGCCTCGCAATACATATCGGTGATGCGCCAGCGAAGTCCGTGGCTGTGAAGGAGAGATTCCACGGCGTTCCGGTTCCGGTCGGTCATAGAACGTTCCGCGTCCCCGCGCATGCAGAGCAATACGCCGTCCCGGACGCCCGGATG
>JBJEYG010000369.1:0-3378 GCA_051886555.1 Gemmiger sp. | reverse complement strand
AGCATATTTCCTTAATATGTGCTCGGGCGGCTGGGGGCCGAACTTTGACAACACCAAAGCGCTTGCAAAAAAGCTGAAGATTGATGTTCCCATCTCCGGCGAAAAACCGCCCATTGCACCGTTCGGCAGCGTATTCTGGTTCCGTGTCAAGGCGCTGGAGCCTCTTTTTGCCAAAGGCTGGCAGCATGAAGATTTTCCGCCGGAGCCGTTGCCTCCCGATGGGACCATCAGCCACGCCATTGAACGCATCTATCCGTTTGTGGCGCAAAAGGCCGGATATTATCCTGCGGTTATCATGAGCAGGGACTATGCGGTACTGCAGTCCAACACCATGCAGGCTTATTCGCTGGGGATCCTTCGTCCGTTGGCCCGCATACTGGATTGCACGTCTTTCTGGGGCGCTACGCAGGCTGTTACAGCGTTTGCCGATCGCAAACATTTCTGGCTGCGGTCCTACGGCCCATATGAAAATACCCGCCGCCGTCATGCGCGGAACTGGCTGCGGGATCATCTGCCTGACCCGGCTTACAAGGCCATCATCAATACCAAACGTGCCCTGATCGGTCCGCACGGCGGCCCATACGAGGATTAACATCATGAAGCGCTTTGTGATCTATTTCTATTTCAGCCCCCGTGAGCTGCTGGATGAAACAAGCTTCCGCATGTTGAAGGCGATCCGCCGGGAAACGGCAGGTGGCTTGCTGGTAGTGAACGGTACGTTGCCTGTACAGAATACTGCCCGTGTACGCAGTCTGGGTATGGAGGTACTGCTGCGCAAAAACTCCGGATATGATGTGGGGGCGTACCGCGAAGCGCTGTTTACACTGGGCCGTGAGAGACTGAGCGCGTACGATGAGCTGATTCTGATGAATCATACGATTGCCGGGCCGGTAACGTCGCTGAGCGATACCTTTGCACAGATGGATGCACAACCGGATCTGGATTTCTGGGGATTGACCTGCCATTATGCGATGAAGAGCCGCAGATTCCGAACCGAGTACGGCTATATACCCACACACATTCAGTCGCACTTTATTGCGGTGCGCAAACGTCTTCTCGTTAGCGATGCGTTCTGGGACTATTGGACAAAAATGAAGCTGCCCCGCAATTATGATGAGGCGGTCGGATTCCACGAAGCGAGATTTACCCGGCACTTTGCCGATCTGGGATACCGGTGGGCGGCCAGTGTGGATACGGAGGATCTGCAAAATATATTTATCAACCCGATAATGGGGTGTCCCCTGGAATTGTTGCGCAACCGGGGCTGTCCGGTTTTTAAACGTCGGAGCTTCTTTACCGATTATTCCGACGAGCTCCGGCGGACAACAGGGCAGTCAGCAGCCGAATTGTATGATTATCTGAAAAAAGAAACCGAATATCCTGTCGATTTGCTTTTACAGGAAATGCTTCCGACCCAACCGCTGCAGTCGATGGCCTTAAATCTGCATTGGCGCAGGTGGATTGTGCCTCAGAATGAGGGTACGCCCTGCAAAAGAGAAGATTTGTTATTGCTGTACCGGCAACCGGAAAAGCATCCGGACAGCGCAGCGCAGTGGTATGCCCGGCAGACAGCGGAATGGTTCCTGCAACCTTCTGTTCAGGCGGAAGTTCAAGCGATGTTTGACTCCAACCCGCGACTGGCTCTGGTCAGTCCCGAAGTGCCTGTCTGCAAAGCTCTGATCCAAGCGCGTCGCCGCGCCTGGAATGCGGCATTGCCCGAATTGAAGGAATTGCTGGCGCAGCAGGGAGTACAGGTTCCGTACAACATACAGGAACCGTTGTATGTACCGTTTGCCCACTGCGCTGTGGTACGCAAATCCGCCTTTGAAAATCTGGAGGCGGTTCCCCGGTCGGATGCCCAATGGTATTTCCTCCCACTATGGGCACAAAGCCGCGGCTGGTTCAGTATGGCGGTATTTGGCGCGGATCAGGCTGGAGCCCAGGCTGCCACACTTGCTGCCGAGACGCAATTGCAGGGAAATATCCCCGCAGCCGTACGTATTCTTGGCAGGGCTGTAAAATCATCATGGAAGGAAAAACACAACATATGACAGCGAAAAAGCGTCTGTTTTATCTGGACTTGATTCGTACCGTGGCATTGGTCTGTATTTTGATCGTGCACTTTAACGCTACGGTTACCGGCTACTTTACGTATCCATCGCTGCTGTTCGGCAGTACGCTGCCGGGCGGTATCTATCTTGGCGACTTTGGCTCGACTCTTTTTTTCATCGTCTCAGGTGCTGCACTGGCATACACTGTAAAAACGCCTTTTTCTCCAGTGGAATTTTACAAGAAACGAGCGAAAGCAGTATATCCGATGTTTTGGCTTGCGTGGATGATCTGCTTTTCCATCCGCTTTGTGCGCCAGCCCTGGTATTATGCGAACACCAAAGCTGCAACTTTCCCTCTCACGGTTCTGGGGCTTGACAACTTTGCTGTGGCAGCAGGCTGGGTGTCCTCAGATTTTGCCTGCGTAGGCGAGTGGTTCCTGGGCAGCATTCTCTTTTTGTATCTGCTGTTCCCCGCACTACGTTATGGTATGGAACACTCGCCCGCAAAAACCTGGGCAGTGGCCCTGTTGTGTGCTCTTCCTGCACATCTTCTGCAGTGGGACAACCAGCTTCTTGCCATTCATTTGCTGGAATTCCTTTTTGGTATGACAGCGGTCCGTTTTTCTGCAAAACTGGAACGGATGGGCCGGAACCCGCTTTTTTTGGCAGGTGCTGCACTGGTCTGGCCGATTCTGGTAGTTTTGCACCATGTTTGGCCGTTGGATCATAAGCTGATATGCGCTTTGGCAGGCTGCGCAGTATTTTTGCTGCTGTTTTGGGCAGCGCAATATCTGGAATGCGGCCTGACGAAAATGGTTTGCCGTCTGACGGGCAAGTATTCCTATGCAATTTTTTTGGTACACCATGTCATCATTCAGCGTTTGGTGGAAGGGCGGGATCTTTCCGCTGTGACCCGCAGGGATACGGTGCTATTGTTTCTGTGCTATCTGTTTTGGGTTGCAGTGGCGGCTTACGCGCTTTATCAGTTGGAACGCTTTCTTCGCCAAAAAATTGCCGATTTTGCCGCGCAGTTGCGTGCGGCTTAAAGCCCGATAATATGGCATACAGGGAATCGCTCGCGCAGCGGGCGGTTTTCTTTTTTTGCGCTTTTTGCAAATTTCGGGGGTTTTCCTGTACAAAATTTAACGGATACGGTATAATAAAACCATCTATAAAAGAAGGAGTGATTTGGTTGGCTCAATTTTCAGTCACGCTGGAAAAACTGGCGGAAGAATCCAACCTGATGGTTGCCTATACTCCCAAGGAACTCTCGGAGATTAAGGTATTTACGGCGGAAGTGTACCGCCCCGGCATCATGCTGGCAGGG
>JBJEYG010000368.1:0-3379 GCA_051886555.1 Gemmiger sp. | reverse complement strand
ACCAAACGAATCATCCCCTGCCTGGACGTGAAGGACGGGCGTGTGGTCAAAGGCGTGAACTTTGAGGGCTTGCAGGACATGGCCGACCCCGTGGAAATGGCCCGCTACTACAATGCCGCCGGCGCCGACGAACTGGTGTTTTACGACATTACCGCCAGTTTTGAGGGACGCGCCCTCTTTACCGACATTCTGCGCCGCGTCGCGTCGGAAATTTTTATTCCGCTGACGGTGGGCGGCGGCATCAACACGCCCGAGGATTTTGACCGGGTTCTCAAGTGCGGCGCCGACAAGGTCAGCGTCAATTCCGGCGCCATCCGGAATCCCGGTCTGATCCACGCGGCCGCCCAGAAATACGGCGATCAGTGCGTGGTGCTTTCCACCGATATCAAGCGTGTGGACGGCAAATTCATGCTGTTCGCCAAGGGCGGGCGGGAGAATACCGGCATCGACGCGCTGGACTGGATCGAGCAGGGCGTCAAAAACGGCGCGGGCGAGCTGGTGATCAACTCCATCGATACCGACGGCGTCAGGAACGGGTTTGACCTGGAATTGCTGGACGCGGTGGCCAGGCGCGTGTCAGTGCCCATCATCGCTTCGGGCGGTGCCGGAGCGATGGAGGATTTCGCCGAACTGTTCACCCACAAGGGCATCGACGCCGGACTGGCGGCCAGCATCTTCCACACCAGGCAGGTGGACATCGGCGCGCTGAAACACTACCTGCGCGGGCAGGGCGTGGAAATGCGCATCTGACCTGCTGCAAAACTGCCCATTGCAAAATCTCTGTACACCAGTTAAACTATATTTATCAATAGATACAGGAGCGATCCAGTTATGGAATATCCGGAAACTACCAAAACGCTGAAATTTGATCAGAACGGTCTGATCCCCGCCATTGTGCAGGACCACTACACCAAGGAAGTGCTGACGCTGGCCTACATGAACGCCGAGACACTGGCGCTCACCATCGCGGAGGGGCGCACCGTGTTCTGGTCCCGCAGCCGTCAGGAGATCTGGCGCAAGGGCGAAAGCTCCGGCAACGTGCAGCGGGTGGTGTCCATCACGGCCGACTGCGACAAGGACGCGCTGGTGATCGACGTGGTCAAGAACGGCCCCGCCTGCCACACCGGCGCCGAGAGCTGCTTCTTCCAGCCCGTGTATGTGTCAGACGAGCTGAAACAGTTCACCTGGCAGGGGCTGTATGAACTGATCGAAGGCCGCAAGACCAATCCCAAGGAGGGCAGCTACACCACCTATCTGTTTGACAAGGGTCTGGAAAAGATCCTCAAAAAGGTGGGCGAGGAATCTACCGAGGTTATCATCGCGGGCGCCAAGCGTGACCGGGAGGAGACGATCTATGAGATCAGCGATCTGGCTTACCATGTGATGGTGCTGATGATCGAGCTGGGCATTTCGGTGGAGGATATTACCCGCGAACTGGAAAAGCGCCATGTCATCGACCATAAAGTGAAACAGGAGAGGATGCAGTAATGGCAAACGAATATCTGCAAAGCTCGGTGCATGTGCACTCCAAGCTGTGCGACGGTAAGAACTGGCTGGATGAACTGGCCGTGACCGCCTGGAAGCAGGGGATCACCACGCTGGGCTTTTCCGGCCATAGCCACACCCCCTGCGACCTGGAATACTGCATGAGCCCCGGCCGCACCGCCATGTACAAGGGAGAGGTTGCGCGGCTGAAAAAGCAGTACGCCGGCAAGATGGATGTGCTGTACGGCCTGGAATGGGACCTGTTCTCAGACGACGATCCCACCGCTTATGAGTACTGGATCGGTTCCACCCACTATGTGCAGGGGCCGAAAACCGGCAAATACTATGAGATCGACTGGCGGCCGGAGGATCTGGAAGCCTGTATTCGCGATGATTTCGACGGCGACGGCCTGGCCGTGGCCGAAGCCTACTTCGCCAACGTGGAAAAGCTCACCGCCATGAAGCCCACCATCCTGGGGCATTTCGACCTGATCAAAAAGATCAACGGCAAGGGGCGTTTTTTTGACGAGAACGACCCCCGCTATTTGGCGGCCGCATCCTCTGCGCTGAACGCCGCCGCCCGCAGCCGCTGCGTGCTGGAAGTGAACACCGGCGCGGTGTACCGCGGTTTCCGGCAGGATTTCTTCCCCGGCAACGCGCTGCTGAAGGATTGGCTGGCGCTGGGCGGGCGCGTGGTGCTGACCTCCGACGCTCATGAGGCCGCCGCTCTGACCTATGGCTACGGGATGGCCGCCAACCTGCTGAAAAAGCTGGGTTATACCCAGGTGCAGGTGCTGACCAGGAACGGATTTGTGCCCTGTGCCCTGTAAAAACGGATCGTACGGACGTGATCGGTGCGGCCGGGCAACATGCCCGGCCGCACCGATTTTGCGCATGCCGCAAGAATTTTGAGGAGCTGTATGAATTTTCGTGCAAGCGGGCAGAGATGTGAACATTTTTCAGCAAAAAAATGAATAATTTGTAAATGGGGACCTTGTAAACGGCCGGCTCTGGTGCTATAATGGCAAACGCTATGAAAATACTTCAACATAAAGATTATTCGATTTCACGATACAGCCTGACCGAGCTGGCCAACCTGTTGGCCGGCTATTATCGCGCCTATTACGACACGCGGGAAGGCGCTCCCTTTGCCTTCGGGGAAGGCGACCGGGCGCTGACGTTGCTCCAGCGGCAGGATTTCCATATGAGCGAGAGCAATTATGTGCTGTTCAAGGAAGCCAAGCTGTATGAATATGATTCCAACGAGTACCTGTTTGTGTACGCCGTCAGCCATCTGACGCTGGCGGCGGCGCAGGCCGCCGTGGAACACACCTGGACGGAGGGAATGACCTGTTTTACCCCCGGCCCCGGGCACAAGTGCACGGCGCTGTCCACGGTGGTGCTGTGCGACACGGCCGACGGGGACGCGGTGCGCTGCCTGCAGCGCGCGCATCGCTACAAGAGTTTTCATCTTTCGTTTTACGGATGGACCAATCTCCATACCGCACTGCTCATCCGGGAGGGAGACCGCATCCTGACCAACGGGGCGGGGCGGGATAAAGCGAAAGTTATGAAATATATTTTCCGAGTTTCCCAAAAGAAATAGGAAAGCAAAATGTAAAGGTGGTATTGTATAGTATGAATGCGGTTGTTATTTTGCTGGTGGCCATCGCCGTTCTGATTGCAGGTTACATCCTGTACGGCGGCTGGCTGTCCAGGCAGTGGGGTGTGGACGCTTCCCGCGTGACTCCTGCCCATGAACTGGAGGATGGTCAGGACTATGTTCCCGCCAAGGCTCCCGTTCTGATGGGCCATCACTTTTCCTCCATCGCCGGCGCAGGCCCCATCAACGGCCCCATCCAGGCCGCGGTATTCGGCTGGGTGCCGGTGCTGC
>JBJEYG010000367.1:0-3388 GCA_051886555.1 Gemmiger sp. | reverse complement strand
GTTCTCTCCGCAGGTCGCCCTTGCGGACAGCATTGGCGCCGCCGAGACCGTTATCAAGGTTACGGATATAGCTGCATTTCCAGACGGGCCCAGTTATGCAACCATCGGCACAGACGAAACAGGTGAAACCATTCGCTATGCCGCAAAAACCACCGATTCTCTTTCTGGTTGTACCCGCGGCGTTGAGGGTACCGCAAAGGCATGGCCCGCCGGGTCCTCTATTGCCAGGAACTTTACCAATAAGGACTTTGAATCCTTGCAGGAGAATATTCGCGCCAATAAAACCGCCGCTGAGGTTGCAAAGTCTACGGCGGATAGTGCTGTTACGGCTGCTGGCAATGCCGCTACCGCTGCCAGCAAAGCACAGACAGCCGCAGAAAGTGCGGCATCAGCGGCGGGTACAGCTCAGACAGCAGCGAACAACGCAGCCACGGCCGCCGGAAAGGCCCAGACCACAGCCGATAATGCTGTAAAGACTATTGGCACCGTTCCTAAAAAGGATGATGGCAGTGATCAGACTGTGGTTGAGTATATCGACGGACATTCCGGCGGTGGCTTCATGCTTGAAGTTACCTTTGAATCTGCATTCTCCCAAAAGGGGTACACTATTACCGGCGGTAACGGTGAAAGCTATGCCGGCACAGTTCCATCCGAGCTGGTTATAACTGTCCCTGTCAAGGGCAGGAATACAACCTATACCATTTCTTCAACCGCAGCAGACGGCATTGCATACAGCACAACGGTCACAACGGACGCATACTTTGGTGAGTATCCTGTGTTCTTGTCTACATTTGTTGCGGATATCAAGGTAACAACTCAGCCAGGTGCTGCCATCGCCATTACCGGTCCCGATGGCACACATCAGGCTACTGCTGCAGGCGATGGAACCGCAACGGTTACCGTCAAGAAGTCCGGCGAGTATACGGTTAAGGCACACTATGAGGATGTGGATTCCAAGACCGTCACGATCAATGCAACTACCAACAACGGCACCTACTCTGCGGCTTGTAGCTTCTGTACTCTGACAGTCACAACAGAAAGCGGCTCCACCATCACCGTAGCAAGCGGTGTCCACTCTCTAACAAAGGAGAGCACCGGCGAGGTTAAATTCTTCCTTCCTGCTACCGGAACATGGAGCGTCCGTGCCGTTAAGGGTTATCTGGAAGCGACTGCATCGGTATCTGCAACCAGTTATACCGACTACTATTCCAATATTCCCTACATCCGTATCTTTGGTGTGTGCTGGGGTAAGGGATCTTCTACTGCCCTGAGCCGTCTTACTCACGCCAACGACCCAAACGGTCATGTTAATGTAGACATTACCACAGAGCCTTCCCCGGCGGTCGGTACAGGCGCAGGCAGTTCCCCGTTTGACAACTACGCACCGTGGAACGGAATGGTTGAGTACAATGTAATAAGCAACGCACTCAGCCATAAGAAGGGTGAAAGCGGATTCTCCAGATCCGCAAACGACACCGTTGTGTTCATCCCTGAATTTTACTGCAAATTCGCCATAGTCGACGGTAAACTGTATTGCTATGTGGCAGACGGTCCCGCTACCGGGTTCGAGAAGCACCCAGGCTCCGGCAATGCTCCCGCCCGCTATAATGCTATTTCTGGTTATTACTCCAAGTCCGGCGCCGCTCCTTTGGTAAACATCACCCGGGCTGCTGCCCGCACCGGAGCAAAGAACAAGGGCAGTAAATGGAGCCAGCATGACTACGCCACTTGGTGCGCAGTATGGCTGCTGTACCTTGTGGAATTTGCTGACTGGAACAGCCAGAGTATGATTGGTCAAGGTGTCACCGCCTCTGATTCGACTGCCCAGAATGTGGGCGGAACCGATGCCATGACCTATCACACAGGCCGTGCAGCCGGCACAGATGGCAAAACGCAGGTGCAGTATCGGTGGATTGAGAACCCGTGGGGCAATGTTTGGGAATGGATCGACGGTGCTAACTTCTCTGAACGAAAAGCCTATATCTGCACCAACTATGCGAACTACGCTGACGATACCACGACCAACTACACAGCCGCAGGCGTCACACTCGGGTCTACGAACGGTTATGTGAAGGATATAGGTTTCAGCGGCACATTCCCCTGGGCATACCTGCCTACGACAGTAGGAGGAAGTGAGACCACATACATCCCGGACTACCTGGACTCGGCTACTGGTTGGCGGGTGCTCGTTGTGGGCGGTGGATATACGGGCGGTCTGTACGCTGGCCTGTTCCGATTCGGCGCGAGCGATGCCTCTTCCGACTCGTACGCCAGCGTCGGTGCCCGTCTCCTTTTCCATCCCTAAGGGGGACCGGGGGTCGCAACCCCCGGGGGTATAAAGTATGTGCCGTCTCCCGTTTAGCGGTACAGCCAATCTAAAAGGGGGGTCTGGGGCGCAGCCCCAGTTTTTATTTTTCAAAAATAACGTATTTCGTTATTTTCTTCCGTTTTTTTCCTTTCCTTCTGTTGTCGCTTATAATTGTGTACGGGATTTCCTGTGTAGTGGTACCGGGGTTTTTGTTCTCCTACCTGAACTCGAATACTGGTTGGCGGGTGCTCATTGTGGGCGGTAGATATACGAACGGTCTGAACGCTGGCCTGTTCCAATTCAACGCGAACAATGCCTCTTCCAACTCGAACGCCAACGTCGGTGCCCGTCTACTTGTTTCTTTCTTCGTGCACAGGATCTTCCTCACCGCTCGGTGAAAATATTGCCGCATAGGACAGGGCTCAGTAGGTTAAGTCTCGACCAGCCTTGCAGGCAAACAAGGACAGGAGGTCCTTCCATATGCCGAAGAAAGTCGGTTTCCTGTATGACAAGATGTTAGATCGCAAGTACATCCGAGGCGTAATACTGGATGCAGCCAAAGGGCGAAAAAAACGCCATGATATTGCAAAAGTTCTCGCCGATTTGGATGGCTATGTAGATCGTGCGTATGAACTGCTAGCCACAGATAGCTTTGTACCTTCTGTGCCTACTGAGCGCGACATCTACGACGAAAGCGGCCAGAAATGGAGAAAAATCAAGATGGTTCCTTTTTGGCCAGATGGGGTGGTTCATTGGCTGCTTGTCAGTACAATGAAGCCTGTTTTGATGCGAGGAATGCACCCGTGGTCATGCGCATCCATCCCCGGGCGTGGCGGAATCCGCATCCATCACCGCATCAAAACCGCAATGCGTAGCGACCCAAAAGGAACGAAATATGCGTGTGAAATGGATGTGGCGCAGTTCTACCCAAGCATTTCCCCGAAGCGATTGATCTGGGCGCTGGCCAGAAAAATCAAGGATAAGCGTTTCCTGAAAATCGTGTATGATATCATGGTATCATGCGGAGGCGGACTGGCTATTGGTTATTATATCAACCAATGGCTCGCGAATTACAGATCG
>JBJEYG010000366.1:0-3396 GCA_051886555.1 Gemmiger sp. | reverse complement strand
CCTTCGGCCGGGCAAACCTGCGTTTCCGGGGCGGGGTGGTACGCAAAATTTTAAGTCTGGGCGCGCCCATTGCCCTGCAGGATCTGCTGGTCAGCATTTCGTTCCTGGTCATTCTGGCGATTGTCAACGGGCTGGGCGTTACGGCGTCGGCAGGTGTCGGCGTGGCCGAAAAACTCTGTGCCTTTATCATGCTGGTGCCGTCCGCCTTTTCCCAGTCGCTGTCCGCCTTTGTGGCTCAAAACGCCGGCGCGGGCAAGTTGGGCCGTGCCCGGCGCGCCATGGGCTGGGGGATGGGCTGCTCTTTTGCGCTGGGGTGTTTCATCGCCTGGGCGTCCTTTTTTCACGGCGATGTGCTGGCGGGGCTGTTCGCCCGCGATGGCGCTGTCATTGCGGCGGCCGCCGACTATCTGCGTGCCTATGCCATCGACACGCTGCTCACCAGTTTTCTGTTCTGCTTTATCGGTTACTTTAACGGCTGCGGCAACACCGCTTTTGTCATGGTACAGGGGCTTGTGGGCGCCTTTGGTGTGCGCATCCCGGTATCCTGGGCGATGAGCCGGATGCAGCCGGTTTCCCTGTTTTTCGTCGGCCTGGCGACACCCTGTTCCACAGCGGTGCAGATCCTGCTGTGCCTGGGCTGTTTGGCTTGGCAGCTCCGGCGGGAAAACACTGAGAAAGATGCACAAAGCTTTCGCTAAAATCTTATATGAATTTCCGAAAAAGTGATTTTTGCCGTTCGCTCCGTTGACTTCTGTTTTTCTGCATGATACACTTTTAATAGTTAATTCATATTCTGTTGGATTGTTACCGGTAATGCGGGCTTGACCAACTCTGTGGCAGGATGCCCGTTCGGGGCCTGTGCGGGGCTGGTCGTTTTTTTTGGAAAGGCAGCGGTGAAGGTTGAAGATCAAAAAAGCCATCAACAACAACATTCTCTGCGCTGTGGACGAAAAAGGCCGCGAGGTGATTCTGACAGGGCGGGGGATTGGCTATCAGCGCAAAACGGGCGAGAACATCGACGCCTCCAAGGTGGAAAAGATTTACCGCATGGAGGACAAAACCGTGCAGCGCCGTCTGCGCGAGCTGATGGAGCAGATCCCGCTGGAGCATCTTGAACTGACCGAAAAACTTATCGCACACATCAAAACCGTTATTTCGCAGCCGCTGAACGAGTCGCTGCTCATCACCATGGCTGACCACATCAGCTTTGCCATAAAGCGCAAACAGGAGGGTGTGGAGTTTTCCAACCCGTTGGCGGGGCCGGTCATGAGCTATTATCCCACCGAGTATCAGCTGGGCCGCTACTGCCTGGGCGAGATCGAAAAACAGTACGGGATCCGCCTGCGAGAGGATGAGGCCAGCTTTCTGGCGCTGCACATCGTCAACGCCGAGCTGAACACCCAGATGAGTGAGATGTACACCATCACCGAACTGATCGAAGGCATCCTGCAGGTGGTGGAATACTACTACGGCAAATCCTTTGACCGCGATTCGCTGGCATTCAGCCGCTTTGTGGTGCATCTGCGCTACTTTGCCCAGCGCATTTTCCAGAACAAGACCATGCCCGATACCAGCGACGAACACGACGTACTGTTCCGTCAGCTGATCGCCCGCAACTGCAAGCAGCATTACAAATGCGCCTGCTGCATTGCGGATTACGTGCGCAACACCTGCCAGAAGGAACTTTCGGACGAGGAACTGATTTACCTGACCATCCACCTCAAGCGTGTCGCCTCCGGCGACAGCGGCGAGATCGCCGGCGAATAAAGCCGGCCCGTTTTCAACAGAATACATACGGGATAGTAACCACTCCGGGCTAAACCCATATGGACTTCGCAGGCTGCCTGCGGGGGCTGTATGGGTTTTTTGTATCACTGCCACCCACCCCATACCCAAAAAGGAGAGAATCGAATGAAAGACAAGATCTTTGGCGTATTGCAGCGTGTTGGCCGTTCCTTCATGCTGCCCATCGCTCTGCTGCCTGTGGCCGGCCTGCTGCTGGGCATCGGCAGTTCCTTCACCAACGAGACGATGCTGGCCACCTACGGCCTGACCGAGCTCATCCACGAAGGTACCTTCCTCTACACCGTGCTGGATATTATGAACCAGTGCGGCAGCGCCATCTTCAACAACCTGGCACTGCTGTTCGCCATGGGCGTTGCCATTGGCATGGCCAAAAAGGAGAAAGAGGTTGCCGCCCTGTCCGGCGCGATCGCCTACCTGGTGATGAACACCGCCATCAGCGCCATGATCAACGCCGCCGGCGGTGTGGAAGCCATGGCCGACAACTCCACCACCACCATGCTGGGCATCACGACCCTGCAGATGGGCGTGTTCGGCGGTATCATCGTCGGCCTGGGCGTCGCGGCGCTGCACAACCGCTTCTATAAGATTCAGCTGCCGCAGGTGCTGTCCTTCTTCGGCGGCACCCGCTTTGTCCCCATCATCTCCACCGCCGTGTTCCTGGTGGTCGGCATTCTGCTGTTCTACGTATGGCCTGTGGTACAGAACGGCATCGCGCTGCTGGGCAACCTGGTTATCCATTCCGGCTACATCGGCACCTGGATCTACGGCATCATCGAACGTGCCCTCATTCCCTTCGGCCTGCATCATGTGTTCTATATGCCCTTCTGGCAGACCGCCGTGGGCGGCACCGCCATCATCGACGGCGTCACCGTGCAGGGCGCGCAGAACATCTTCTTTGCCGAGCTGGCCTCCAAGAACACCGTTGAATTCTCGGTGGAAGCCACCCGCTTTATGGCCGGCAAGTTCCCGCTCATGATTTTCGGCCTGCCCGGTGCCGCGCTGGCCATGTACCGTGCCGCCAAACCGGAAAAGCGCAAGGTTGTGGGTGGCCTGCTGCTGTCTGCCGCGCTCACCTCCATGCTCACCGGTATCACGGAACCCCTGGAATTCACCTTTCTGTTCGTCGCGCCCGCCATGTATGTGGTACACTGCATTTACGCCGGTCTGTCCTATATGCTCATGCACATCCTGAACGTGGGTGTGGGCATGACCTTCTCCGGCGGTTTGATCGACCTGACGTTGTTCGGCATCATGCAGGGCAACGCCAAGACCCACTGGATCTGGGTGCCTGTCGTAGGCGTTGTGTACTTTGTTCTGTACTACTTCACCTTCTATTTCATGATCACCAAGATGAACCTCAAGACCCCCGGCCGCGAGGATGACGACGAGGAAACTAAGCTCTACACCCGCTCGGACTTCAAGGCCAAGACCGGCGTCGGCCCCGACGGTTCTGCTCCGGCGGTTTCCGGCGGCGACGCGGTCTCCGCCCAGATCCTCACCGGCCTCGGCGGCAAAGCCAACATCTCCGACGTGGACTGCTGTGCTACCCGTCTGCGCGTGACGGTGGTGGATGCCGCCAAAGTCAACGAT
>JBJEYG010000365.1:0-3433 GCA_051886555.1 Gemmiger sp. | reverse complement strand
CCTGCCCCTGCCGCGCGGCGGCGTTTTTGGAATGCAAAAAGTACCGCCCTGCAGCGCTGCAGGGCGGTACTTCAATTCAGCTTATCATCAGACGATGGGCTTGGGGCCGGCCTCGGCGATCTCTTTGGGCATGTTGGGATACTTCTTGGCGAAGTTGTCCGCGAACATCTGAGCCAGCTTGTTGGCCTGAGCGTCGTAAGCGGCCTTGTCCTCCCACATGCCGCGGGCGTCCAGCTTCTCGGCAGGAACGTTGGGGCATTCGGTGGGGTAATCCACGTTGAACACATCGTGGTGCTTGAACTCGATGCTGTCAAAGCTGCCGTTCAGCGCGGCGGTAACCATCGCGCGGGTGTAGGACAGCTTCATGCGCTTCGCGCCGGAAGCAGCGGAACCGCCGGCCCAACCGGTGTTGACCAGGTAGACCTTGGTGCCGTACTCATCCAGCTTCTTGCCCAGCATCTCCGCGTAAACGGCGGGATCCATCGGCATGAAGGGTTCGCCGAACAGGGTGGAGAAGGTGGGCTGCGGCTCGGTAACGCCACGCTCGGTACCGGCCAGCTTGGAGGTAAAGCCGGTCACGAAGTGATACATGGCGGCCTCACGGCTCAGGCGGCTGATCGGAGGCAGAACGCCGAAGGCATCGGCGGTCAGGAAGATGACCACCTTGGGAATGCCGCCGCGGCTGGGAACGGCAGCATTGTTGATATAGTCGATGGGGTAGCCGACGCGGGTATTCTCGGTCAGGCTGCCGTCGTTGAAGTCGAACTCACGGGTCTCGGGATCCATGATGACATTCTCGACCAGAGAACCAAACTTGATGGCGTTGTAAATGTCAGGCTCGTTCTCCGCAGACAGGTTGATGCACTTGGCATAGCAGCCGCCCTCGAAGTTGAACACGCCGTCAGGGCTCCAACCGTGCTCGTCGTCGCCGATGAGCTGACGGGCGGGGTCGGCGGACAGAGTGGTCTTGCCGGTGCCGGACAGGCCGAAGAAGACGGCGGTCTCGCCGGTGACGGGGTCCATGTTGGCAGAGCAGTGCATGGGCAGAACGTTCTCCTTGGTCATGACGTAGTTCATGGTGGAGAAAACGCTCTTCTTGATCTCGCCGCTGTACTGGCTGCCGCAGATGACGATCATATGAGCCTCATAGTCGATCATGATGGCAGCTTCGCTGTTGACGCCGTCCACCTCGGGATCGCACTTGAAGCCGGGGGCCACCAGCATGGTGTAGTCGGGCTCGCCAAAGTTGGCCAGTTCCTCAGCGGAGGGGCGGATCAGCAGGTCGCGGATGAACAGATTCTGGCTGGCCAGCTCGTTCACAATGCGGAACTTTTTGGTGTACTTGGGATCGGCGCCGGCCATGCCGTCGAAGATGAAGATCTCGCGGCCCTGCAGGTACGCAGCGACCTTGCCCTTGATGGCGTCAAACTTCTCACGGCTGATGGGACGGTTGACTTTGCCCCAGGCGATCTCGTTGTGAACGCCCTCGGTGTCAACAATGAACTTGTCGTTGGGGGAGCGGCCGGTGTATTTGCCGGTGGTGACGACCAGCGCACCGGTGTTGCTCAAAGAGCCTTCACCGCGGCGCAGTGCAGCCTCGGTCAACTGGGCGGGGGTCAGGTTACGGTACACAGCCTTGGGGCCGATGATACCGAGTTTTTCGATGCCATAGGTTTCCATGGGAAAAATACCTCCTTGTACTCCACTCTAATTTTTTATGGGATACTGTTTGTAGTATACAGCATATTTTGGCAAAAGGCAATCATCTTCGCAAGAATTTAATAAATTTTTATCAAACTCAGAAATCCGGCTTTTCGGCAAATATGCTTTGTGCCGCGCCGTAAAGCGGTTCACAGGAATGGTCTGTACTTGCTCATCGAAGGCAAACGCGCTATAATGAATTTAAGAAAAACCGGGAGGAACGAAAAATGGATCAGAACGTTTTGCAGGCGATGGCCGGGCGGCGCAGCTGCCGCGCGTTTCAGCCCCGTCAGATCACAAAAGAAGAACTGGACGCCGTCACCACGGCGGGAACCTGGGCGCCCACCGGGATGGGCCGGCAAAGCCCGGTGATCGTGGTGGTGCAGGACAAAGAGCGCATCGCCGAGCTTTCCCGCATGAATGCGGCGGTCATGGGGGCCGATCGTGACCCCTTCTACGGTGCACCCACCGTGCTGGTGGTACTGGCCGACAAAACCGTTCCTACGCACGTGGAGGACGGAAGTCTGGTCATGGGCAATCTGCTGCTGGCTGCCCATGCGGCCGGACTGGGCGCCTGCTGGATTCACCGTGCCCGCGAGGTGTTTGCAACGCCCCGCGGCAAGGAGCTGCTGCGCGAATGGGGCGTGCCCAACGCCGAAAATCTGGTGGGCGTGGGCAACTGTATTCTGGGCTACCCGGCTGAAGGCGGTACGCGCCCGGCAATGCCCCGCAAAGAAAATTATGTGGTATACGCCGAATGAGCGCGGTATCTGAGAGCACCAAAACACCTCGTTTTGCCCCGTCGCAGGGGATCTGCGGCATCGGGGTGGATCTGTGCGAGGTGGCCCGCATGGAAAAGAGTCTGGCCCGCGAAAGCTTCGTGAATCATACCTTTGCTCCGCCGGAACAGGCTTTGCTGGCGAATCGCCGCGGCAGCGCCCGCGCGCAGACCGCCGCCGCCAACTTTGCCGCCAAGGAGGCGTTCCTCAAGGCGGCTGGCACCGGCCTGGGAGGGTTTTCCCTTACCGACATTGCGGTGCTGCGGGACGAAGGCGGCGCGCCCTACTATGCCTGCACCGGCGCGGCGGCGGCCTGGCTGGCCGGACAGCATCTGGCCGCGCATCTGAGCCTGACCCATGAGGGCGGCATGGCCTGCGCTTTCGCCGTGGTGGAACGTGTACCCGATACCGATCAAGGAGACAAAGCTCATGAGTATGACTGCTGAATCCCGGCGTTTCATGATTTCCTGTGGAACGGCGTCTTTCAGGCCCGGCAGCATTCGGGCAGCGCTGCGTACGCCGTATTTGTGGTCGCAGCGACTTTTGCCGGCTGCGCTGCGGTGGAGGCGCTGCGCTCCCGTCTGCTGATGCCGCTTTTGGAGCGGTGCGGTTGGTACCGCCGTCTCTGTGAATGCGGGGACGCCCGTATGAATGCCCTGTGCGATTTCTAAAAGAGTGATTAAAACACCTCCCTGCTGCTTATACTATGTACAGAACAATGTACACGCAGCAGGGAGGCGTTTTTATGGAAGTACACAGAGGGGAAGTTTTTTATGCCGATCTCAGCCCGGTGGTCGGGTCGGAGCAGGGGGGAATACGGCCGGTACTTATTGTACAGAACGACATCGGCAACCGGCACAGCCCTACCGTCATTGCCGCGGCCATCACCTCCAAGCAGGACAAAAACCGTCTGCCCACGCACATTGGCGTCCGCGCCGACCGGTGCGGTCTGA
>JBJEYG010000364.1:0-3434 GCA_051886555.1 Gemmiger sp. | reverse complement strand
G
The DNA here is from genome assembly GCA_051886555.1 of Gemmiger sp. Classification (GTDB taxonomy): domain Bacteria; phylum Bacillota; class Clostridia; order Oscillospirales; family Ruminococcaceae; genus Gemmiger. Next base: position 3,433 of record JBJEYG010000364.1, on the reverse strand, counting down.
CGGCATCCTGCTCCCAAAGCAGGCGCGCTACCAACTGCGCTACACCCGGTTATTGAGTTGATTTATCCGGCTGGGCGTATTCTCCCAAATCAGGCGCGGTATCAGTTCCGCTACACCCTGCTATTCAGCTGTTAGGAGGATAATGCAAAACCTGCGCGTTTGAAAAGAACGGGACCGCCCAAACGGATGTCCGGTATTCTGTGCAAAGCGCCGGACAGCCATTGGGGCTACCGACATCGCAGCTTTTTTATTATATCGGTTTTTTCGTGCTGCGTCAACCCGCCTGCGCTGCGCGGCGGATCGGCGCGGCGGCTTCCTGCTGCTCCAGAATGGCGGCGTTTTCGTCGGCGTAGCGGGCGGCGGTTTCCTCATCCAGCACATACACGTTGACCGGAATGACCGCACTGATTACCGATTCCCGGTAGGTATCGTAGAACAGGTCGATGAACGCATGGCCGCTCAGCATGGCGGCGCCGGTGTCGGCCGCATAGGCATAACCGTATACAAACTGTCCGTCGGCGGATTCAATATACATCAGGCTTCCGTAAGGAATTACATTGGGGTTGACCGCGACGGTACCATAGCACAGCCCGATGCCTGCCGCGCCCTTGGCGGTGGACGAGGCGGAGTACCCGGTGGAACGCTGATTGGTGTAGCTGGCAACGACGCCTTCCACAGGGGCGCCGTCTTTCACTTCCGGCCCGACAAAGGAGGACACCGGCACCCGTTCCCCGTACACTTTCAAAATCTGGGGCACCATCTCGGTCAGCGTCTCCCGGTCGATCTCCTCCTTGGATTCCCACACGCCGTCCACATAGCGGTCGCGATAGGTCACAAGTTGCTCGCCGTCACAGCCCAACTGCATTTTCAATTCGGTGTCCTGGGTACGGTAGAACAGACTGGTCTCTTCATATTCCGTTTCCATGGGAACGATTTCCTGCACGGTGTACACATCGTAGGAAACCCGATACACCGTGATGACGGTTCCATCCTCGATGCCCTCGCCCAATGCAGGTTCCACTTCATCATCCTCGTCCAGCTCCACACCGCACAGATCCAGAATTTCAGCCACGGTCTGACCTGTGGTCACCAGATCCAACGTCTGACCGTCGACGATCACATCCACCTCATGGGCACGCGTCACGTTGATCTCACGGGTGGTAGCGCGGTTGGTCACCTCAAATTCATCTTCCCAGTCCACCGGTTCCACCCCGGCCTGATGCAGGATGGCGCGCAGACGCCGCGCTGCTGTAACCACCGTTTCGGTGCCGCCCTCAGTGTCGTGAATGGTCACCAGGCGCACGCGGCTGCCGGTCATGCCGGCGAGAAACAACAGCACGGCCATTCCACCCACAATGGCGGTCAGCCGGGGGGCGGCCTGAAGCAGCTTACGGCGAAGATGTTCCTTTGTTTTGGTCGATAACATGAAAACTTCCTTCTCTTTGCATAAAACGGTGCCGACCCATGGGGGGACGGCACCTGGAATCGGACCGAATCGGCAAGCCGGTGTTTACCACCGGAAAAAATTCGGCCGAAAAGCACGTTTAGCGCTTATTATACTTCACTTTTCAGCGCATGTCCATACTTTTTGCCATTTTCACGCTTTTTTTGGAAAACCGGGGTTCGGATCGGGCCTGTCCCCCCCCCCGGCCGGCCCACAGCGGCATTGCATTTCCACGCCGGGAATGGTTTAATAGAAAAAACGAATTGTTTTTTCAACTGTCTCATTGCCGGCGGGTTCCGGACGCGTTATGCTTGCGGCAGGAGGTGCATATTGTATGGCAGATGAAAATCGAAAAGATTTTAACGCAATGTTGGCACAGGCGAAGGATATGCCTCGGATTCAGATTCTCACCGACGAGACATCCATCCGGAAATACGGCGGCGCACGGATGTATTTTGCGCCGCCCGCTGCCTATGACGCCGCCATGCGCCGAGTTCCGTTCGGACGCCTGACCACCGTCGGCGCGTTGCGCGAACTGTTTGCGCAGGATGCGGGAGCGGATTTTACCGATCCGATTACGGCGGGAATCTTTGTTTCCATCGCCGCATGGGCCAGTTTCCAGCGCATGGAACGGGGCGACGGCGATGAGACGCCCTGGTGGCGGACGCTGAAAGCCGGCGGCGAGCTGAACCCCAAATATCCCGGCGGCGCAGAGGAGCAGAAAGCGCGTCTGGAAGCGGAAGGGCATACAGTTCTGGCAAAGGGACGAAAAAATATACGGTATTATGTGAAAAACTATGAGCGGGCCATGGTACGGCCCGGCCCCGGCTGAGAGGAGGCGCGGCACCTTGTGCGGCAAAAAACACGCAGGTAAGATGCTGGGCGGGATTTTGTCGGTGTGCCTGTTTGCGTCCGCGTGCTCCGCGCCCGCAGCCGCGCCGGCAAGGACTCCTGCCCCGGCCCGGACGCCGGTGGCTCGGGAGCAGGACTTGCAGACGCTGCTGGAATCCATGACGCTGCAGGAAAAGGTTGGGCAACTCTTTTTTGTGCGGCCGGATGCGCTGGATTTTTCCCAAGAGCGGGCACAGGTGGAGGACGTCTCCGCCCCTGGCGTGACGGAACTGAACGATACGATGCGCGCTGCGCTGGAGCAGTACCCGGTGGGCGGGGTAGTTCTGTTCGGCAAAAATCTGGAATCACCCGGGCAGCTGCGGCGGTTTTTGCAGCAGCTGAAAGAGGCCTCATCGGTGCCGCTGCTGACCGCGGTGGATGAAGAAGGCGGACAGGTGGCACGGATTGCCAACCATGACGCATTTTCCGGCGAGGGGCTGCCCGAGTATGAAAGCATGGCGGCCGTGGGTGCTTCGGGAGATGCCGAGTCCGCGCGGGATGTGGGGCGTCAGATCGGCGCTTATTTGAAGGATTACGGTTTTGGACTGGACTTTGCCCCGGTGGCGGACGTGAACACCAATCCGGACAATCCGGTGATCGGGGCGCGGGCGTTTTCCGGCGACGCGGGGCAGGCCGCGGGAATGGTGGCAGCCGCAGTGGAGGGATTCCATGAAAGCGGGATGCTGTGCTGCCTGAAGCATTACCCCGGTCACGGCGACACGGCGGAAGATACCCACACCGGCGGGGCTTCTACCCAAAAAAGCTGGGACGCGCTGCGCGAATGCGAGCTGCTGCCCTTTGCGGCGGGGATAGATGCCGGCGCGGATTGCGTGATGGCGGCGCACATTACCGTGCCCAACGCCGATGCAAGCGGGCTGCCTGCGTCGCTGAGCCGGACGATGCTGACCGATAAGCTGCGGGGAGAGCTTGGTTTTACCGGCGTGATCCTTACCGATTCGCTGGCAATGGAAGCGATCAGCGGGAGGTTTTCTTCCGGCGAGGCCGCGGTGCTGGCGCTGCAGGCGGGCGCGGATGTGCTGCTGATGCCTGCCGAACTGACCGAAGCCTTCGAGGCGGTGTGCGGTGCGGTGAGGGACG
>JBJEYG010000363.1:0-3440 GCA_051886555.1 Gemmiger sp. | reverse complement strand
CGATACTTGAAGTTGTACCACAAGGGAAGGATGAACCGATTTGAAATACTGCAAGCTGCATTTGATCCGTCACGGCATTACCCAGGGCAACCTGGACGGGCTGTATGTGGGCAGCGGCACCGACCTGCCGCTGTGCGGGGAGGGCCGCGCCCAGCTGCAAGAGCTGAAGCAACAGTTCCCGTACCCGAAGGTGAGCCTGGTGTTTACCTCCCCCCTGCAGCGTGCCACCCAAACGGCCGAGATCCTGTTTCCCGGTGTCCGGACCATCGAATTGCAGGATCTGCGGGAGATGGCCTTCGGCAAATTTGAAGGCCGCTCGGTGCAGGAGCTGGTGAAAGACCCGGAATTTGCCGCCTGGATGGATCCTACCAGCCACGCAGTGCCGGAAGGCGCCGAGGACCGGGTGGCATTTTACAACCGCACCGGCGAAATGCTGATGAAAATGTTTGAATACATGCTGAAAACCCACACGGAGGAGGCCGCCTGCATCAGCCACGGCGGCGTCATCATGAGTATGCTGGCGCAGCACGCCCTGCCCCAGCGTACACCGGAGCAGTGGATGACCGACCCCGGCGCCGGCTACAGTGTACGCTGCGACGCGCAGATGTGGATGCGCGACCACCTGGCCGAAGCCTACGATGTGGTGCCGGTGGGTTATCTGGACGACGCCGAACCGGCGGAATGACGCCGCCGAGCCATTCCAAATTGTATTATTTTCCGGTTTTATACAAAAAATACGCCGCGGACAGCCGTCCGCGGCGTATTTTTTGTTGTCTCTCAGCCTTCGGGGGAATCGGTACCGCCCAGCACCGCATCCAGCGAACCTTCCTCGCCTTCGGCGGCCTGATCCTCGGCCAAAGCCGCCTCGCTGGCGGCAATCGCCTCCTGCTGCTGACGGTAGGCTTCCTCCGCCCCCGCGGCCACATCATCGGGAATACCGCTCTCCAGCAGGGCGGGCTTTTCGGGCAGCGTCTGTTCGGTGCCATCCTCCGCCAGCAACCGCAGGCCCTGACCGTAGTAGCCGCCCCAAACGGCGATAAAACTCTTGCCGCGGCTGACGGTCAGTTCCCTGTCCGACGCGTCGTACAGTTTCAGCGGAGCGGTGGCGTCCCCCTTTTCCCAGCGGATCTGCTCCCAGCCGCCGCCGGTCAGATAGATGCCGGTGCCGCCGCTCAGATCGTACTGGCGGGTGTACCCGTCATCCTTGACGCCGGAGGATGCGTACAACACAAACACATTGGTAAAGGCCGCCTGCCTGCCCACGCTCACATCCATCATGGGGCTGCCGTCGGCGTTCTTTTTCTGGTACAGCCCGCTTTCCGGGTCGTAGACCAGCTCCTCCGTGTCCCGGTCAGAGAAGGTAATGAACAGGTCGCGGCCGTTCTGCGCGGCAGGGGCGCTGCGGTCGCCAAAACGGAACAGCGGGATGGTCTGCCCGTCGGTGGAGGCACCGTAGTTGGCCAGGCCCTCGCCGATCAGCGTGCCGGTGGTATACCAGCAGGCTTCCTCGTTGAATCCGGCCTCTTTGCGCCCTTCGTCATAAGCGAACCCTGCCGTGCCGATGTGGTAGCCGTCCAGATCCTGGTATCCCAGTGCATTGAGCAGGTTGGAGGCATAGATGTTTTTGCCGATGTGAACCGGAACCGCGTTGAGCGGCAGCGCAAACTGCAGCATCAGATCCCGCCCCGGTGCCACCGGGCCGACCTTCTCAATGCGCGAGCGGTCGGCATACAGTGCCATCAGACCGGCGTATTTTCCTTCGGTCACACCTTCGATCAGAACATCCGCATCGGCAACGCCCCACAGCGGCCGGCTTTTTTCTTCGGTGCGCAGCTGCACCGCCACCGGCCGCTTGCCGGTGCAGTCCTCGTCGGTGCCGGTCAGCGGATTGCCGGTATAGGCGGGGGTCGGCGTGGGCGTCGGGGTCGGTTCCGGCGTGGGCGTGGCCTGCGCCGTGGGGGTGGGCGCAGGCGTGGGTTCGGAACCGCCGCCCCGGTTTGCGCAGCCAAACAGCGCCAGAGTCATAACCGCGGCCAACGCCGCGCCAAGCATACGTTTCATAGACAGCATTCTCCTGTTTTCGCACGGGTCAAAAAGCACGGATGGGCCCGCCCTGCGGGGCGGACCCACCGTTTTGACCGTTTTTATGCGCCGGTGTCGATATCGACCGTCTCGCCCTCGCTGGCTTCCAGGTCGTCCTCGTTCACCGTCTGCTCGGTGGTCGCGGCGTCCTTCTTGGCCAGATCCACACTTTCCAGCGTGGTGGCCTGGAAGTTGACCGCCTCGTCAATGTCCACAATGGTCAGGTAGCTCTTGCCGATGTTCACATCCAGCTGCTGGTCACTGCACTGGCCCTCCGGCGTCAGATAGTACAGCTGCAGGGCCGACAGCGGGGACGGCTTCTGCCAGTAGATCTTCTCGCACTTGCCGCCGTAGCAGTAGTAGCCGATGCCGCCGTTGCCGTAGTCCACCTTCTGGATGTCGTGGCTGTCGCCGGGGTAGGCTTCCATGCTGGTGAACAGTGCGATCACATTGGTGAACTCCAGCTGCTGGTTGCCGTTGGCCTCGTCGACGGTATCCCGCCAGGAACCGTCGGTGGAGTAATACTGCTGCATCCCGTACCGGGCGGTGGCGTCGTCGTAGATAAAGCGGGTGCGGTAGCTCTGGGAGTGGGTGATGGATACGAACTCGCCGTCGCCCACCACAGGGCCGTATTTGTCGCTGTAACCGCTGTCGATGCTGTCCGTCAGGTCACGCACCGGGTTGTCCTCGCGGTAATCCACAAATTTGAAGAAGGTGGAGTTGTAGGTGCGGCTCATATCCACATCATTGTCGGTGATATAGTCGGCAATGTGCTCGTTGTTGGTGTACATGGTGTGTTCCAGCGCCAGACCGTTGTTGTAGCTGGCACCCTGCCAGTTGACGCGGTTGTAGTCGCGGTAGCCGTTGGCGGCGTCGTTGTTGTTCAGCTCGCCGTATTCGAAGTCGATGGCATACTGCTGCATAAAGACGCTCTGCCCTTCATGCACATACAATCCCTGCCAGGGCAGCAGCAGCTGGAAGAACTGGTCGCGGCCGGAACGCACCGGGCCGATCTCGCCGATGTCATTGTAATCGACGAACAGCGGCATAAAGCGGGTGATGCCGCCTTCCACCTTGATTTCCACCAGGATGTCCGCCTTGGACAGACCGCGCTGGGGCCGGGCAACAGTAATGTTGTTGACCATCACACCGGTAATACGCTGCCCTTCGGGGTAATCGGCATCCTTGGGCTCACCGGTAAGCACGTTTGCCTCATAGGGCGGCAGCGTAGGCTCGGGCGTCGCCGTTGCAACAGGTTCCGGCACGGTGGAGGACTGGCTGGCGGACTGAGCGGGCTTCTTGCTGCAGGACGCCAGCAGCACAGCGCCCGCCAGTACAGACGCCGCGCAGATCAGGGG
>JBJEYG010000362.1:0-3441 GCA_051886555.1 Gemmiger sp. | reverse complement strand
TCTCATTGGCACGGCTGTCCAGCATGTCCTTCAGCTCCGCCATAAAAGTGTTGACATCGCTGAACTGCCGGTAAACCGAAGCAAACCGGACATACGCCACATCATCGATGGATTTGAGCTGTTCCATCGCCAAATCGCCGATGTGCATGGAGGTAACTTCCCTGTCGTAAGAGTTCAGCAATTCCTGCTCAATGTTGCTGACCGCAGCATCCAGCTGTTGGTAGCTAACAGGCCGTTTTTCGCAAGCGCGCAGCATTCCGTTCAGCAGTTTCTGGCGGTCAAACACCTCGCGGGAGTGGTCTTTTTTCACAACCATCAGGGGAACGGTTTCCACGATTTCATAGGTCGTAAAACGTTTTTTGCAGCTCAGACATTCGCGGCGGCGGCGGATTTTTTCGCCGTCCTCGGTTGGGCGCGAATCAATGACCTTGGAGTCGATCGCGCCACAGTAGGGACATTTCATGGGCTTGTTTCCTCCTGTTCCGTAACCCTTTTACGCCTTTTTTCGGGTCGCAGCGGCTTTCCTGCCACGGCGCTTCCAGTCAACCCAAAGCAGCGTAGCAATGCACATGGTGCTGTACACACCGTTGACCATGCCAAGCATCAGCGGGAAGGCAAAGGTAAAGATACTGTTCAGCTTGAACACCACTGCTACCACACAGACGACCGCCAAAGCCAGGCAGGTGGTAACGGAGGTCATCAGCGTACGGGAGAAGCTTTGATTGATGGACAAATCCACCAAATCGCCAATCTCCATTTTCTTGCCGTACAGTGCGTTGTTCTCGCGGATACGGTCATAGATAACCACTGTATCGTTGATGGAGTATCCCAAAATAGTCAGCATCGCAGCAATGAAGTTACCATTAAGGGGAATGCGCAGAATGGCAAACACGCCAAACACGACGAACAAATCGTTCATCAGGGCCACGATGGCCATGGCACCGGCGGGCCATCCGCCAATCTTGCGGAAACGAATTGCAATGTACAGCAGGATCAGCACGCAAGCCGCTCCGACGGCGACCAGGCTCTTTGCAAAGAATTCTTTACCGATGGTGGGGTTCACGTTGGAAACGCTGTCCTGCACAAAGCCGTTCTCAGGGTAAGTTGTATTCAGGGTTTCCAGCAGAGCATCCAGTTCCTCCGTAGAAACCGTCTCGGTACCAGGCATGGTGACGGTCAGAGTCTGGTCGCCGGAAATGTCTGTTCCGGTCTGGAACGTCAGATTCTTCCTATCCAGCGCATCGGACACGGTACTCTCTACTTCGCTCAGCTCCACTTCTCCCTGGTATCCCAATGTAATCATGGCACCGCCCTTGAACTCAACGTCCATAGAGACGCCGAACAACAGCGAGCACGCCAGGATCACAACGATCAATGCGCAGGAGAAAATATAGCATTTCTTGCGGTTCGCAACAAAACGGATGTGAGGCGTTTGATTCTTGCCGGACGCCTGCTGGTTCTTGGTGCCGCCGTACAATACAGGGTTACGCAGAGCTTTGATGCGGGATGCGCCGCGCAGCATAATGCGGGTTGCGCCCACACCAAATACAAAGTTGAGGATCACGCCGGTGAGCAGCGTAAAGCCGAAAGAATAGATCGTACCGGCAGTGGAAGGTCCAAACCAGCGGAAGATGGGCGTAAACACTTTGGCCCAGAAGCCGTCGGTGGGACCAAAAGCGCCCATCAGAATGGCAGCCACGATGACGATCGTCATATTGCCGTCAATAATAGGTGTCAACCCCATTTTAAAGCCGCTGGAAATGGCACCGTCCAGTGTTTTGCCCTTACCGAGTTCCTCCTTGATACGCTCAGCAGTAATGACGTTTGCGTCCACACCGATGCCGACACCCAGAATGATACCGGCAATACCGGGAAGCGTCAAAGTGGAACTGGGGAAAATATTCAGATAACCGGATACCACCGCCAACGTAGCGGCAACCTGACCCAGCAGCGAGATGACCGCGATGGTGCCCGGCAGACGGTAGCGCACGATCATCAGCAGCGCAATCAGGGCAAAGGCGACAATGCCGGCAATGACCATCACATCCAGGCTCTTGGCACCCAGCGTGGGGCTGATGGTGGAATAGCTTTCCGCAGAGAGGGCAAACGGCAGTGCACCGGAATTGATCTGGTTGGAAAGCTGCTGCACTTCTTCCTGGGTGAAGTTTCCTTTGATGATGGCACTGCCATCGGTGATGGCCTGCTCCACCGTAGCGGTAGAGATATTCTGGTCATCCAGCCAAATGGAGATCGGCGTATTGCTGCCGGCCAACTCTGTGGTGGCTTCGGCAAATTTGCCGCGGCCACTATCGGAGAATTTCAGCTGAACAACATATCCTTCCTGCTCGTCATAACCGGGAGTAGCAGATTCCACATCTTCACCAGTCAGAATTTCTTCATCGGTCACAGCGGAACCCTTGCGGAATACCATCTTTGCGGTGGTGCCAATCTCGTCAATCGCAGACTGCGGATTAAAGTCCGTCTCATCGCTCTTCCAGGGGAAACGCACGATGATGCGATCCTTATTGTAGTCCACATAGCACTCATAATCTGTGATGCCGAGCCCAACCAGACGATCAGCGACAACCGTTTTGGCTGCGTCCATCTGCTCATCGGTAGCGTCCATACCGTCCGCAGGCATAAAGGTCACGTCTACGCCACCCCGGATATCGATGCCGAAGCGGATATCATTTGCGCCCTTAATGTACACGGTTTTTGTGTCGCCGTACTGGTAGCTCACACCAAAGAATGCGGTTACGGCAAACACCACGATCAGCAGCGCCGTAACAATGAACTGCCAAGGCTTCCCTTTCTTACTCATAGGTACCTCCAAAATATAGCCCGCATACCATGCGGGCGGGATACAATGTTACTGTGCCTTCTCCGCCAACAACTTTTCCACCACAGCGAGACGCACACAGACAGTCAGCAGCATGGAAGCAATTTCCACCTCCGTCAGACTGGGGTAGGTGGGGGCAATGCGCAGATGAGAATCCTGCGGGTCAATGCCGTAAGGATACGCCGCACCTGCTCCGGTCAGTGTCAGGCCGCACTCTTTGCAAAGAGCCGCAACACGCTTGGCACAACCTGGCATAACATACAGGCTGATGAAATAGCCGCCCTTGGGATTGGTCCAATGGGCAATATCACCGCAGGGGGTCAGTTCATTGCGAAAAGCAGTCTTTACCGCGTCGAAACACGGCACCAGCCGGCGACGATGCCTCTGCATATGAGCCAGAACGCCCGCCTTGTCCTTGAGGAACCTCACATGGCGCAGCTGATTCATCTTGTCATAGCTGATAATCATGGGCGAAAACCGCTTGCACAGGTATTTCATAGATTCACCGCTGCAGGCAATCGCGGACACGCCCGCTCCCGGGAAGGTAATCTTACTTGTGGAGGTAAACATAAACACACGGTTCTCATTGCCATACTTGCGAC
>JBJEYG010000361.1:0-3461 GCA_051886555.1 Gemmiger sp. | reverse complement strand
AAAAACCACTCTGGTTCCCGGCATCGTCATGGGCCTGTTCAGCCTGTCCCTGCTCATCGTCATGCCCAACCAGGTTCGCGTTCCCGCCTACGATTCCGGCGCACCCAGCCCGCGCATTATTCCCGGCGCCTGCCTGGTGCTCATGCTCATTTTCTCGATCGTTCTCATTATCCAGAGTCTCGTCTTTAAGAAAGAGAAGATCGTGGAGTTTGACTGGGAAAAAGAAAAACCCGTCATCGTCATGATTTTGATGATGTGCGTTTATGTGGCTCTTATCATCTACATGGGCTATGTGATTGCCTCCATCGTCACCTTTATCGCCGTTCTGTTCTACTGCGGCGAGCGTAAGCTCCCCACCTATGTGGTCACCGTCGTGGCATCGGTTGTCATCTTCTTCCTGTTCAAGAATGTGTTCAACATCCAGCTTCCGGCGCTGCCCTTCTTTATGGGAGGTTAAACAATGGATTTTGCAATGATTTCCCAGGCCGTTGTCCAGACCTTCACGCTCACCAATCTTGCCATGATCTTCATCGGTCTGCTCATCGGCATGATCGTGGGCTGCATTCCGGGTCTGAGCGTTATGCTCGGCATTATTCTGATGCTGCCGCTGACCTACACCTTCTCGGACCCCGCCACCGCCATTATTCTGCTGCTGGCTGTTTACGTCGGCGGTATGTACGGCGGCTCCATCTCGGCGATTACGCTGAATACACCGGGTACCAACTCGGCCATTGCCACTACCTTCGACGGCTACCCGCTGGCCCGCAAAGGCAAGGTCAAAAAAGCGCTGGACACCTCCCTGTTCGCTTCTGTGTTCGGCGGTCTCTTCTCGGCTGTTCTGCTGCTGCTCTGCGCCCAGCTGATCACCAAGCTGGTCGCCAACTTCACTTCCGTTGAGTATTTCTCGATGGGAATTCTGGGCATCTCGCTGATCGCCGGCGTTTCCGGTGACTCGCTGCCCAAGTCCATCATTTCGGGCGCGCTGGGCCTGCTGATGGCCTGCGTTGGTATGGACGCCATCACCGGCGTCACCCGTTTCTCCTTCGGCACCAGCACCCTCAAGTACGGCATTGACATGATGCCCGCCATGATTGCGCTGATCGCGTTGACTCAGGTCATCCAGAAGCTGCGCGACTTCAAGATCAACGGCGGCAAAATCGAAAGCGCCAACAAGATCGACAAGGAAGGCCTGACCCGCAAGGAAGCCAAGAGCATCCTGCCCGCCTGCCTGCGCTCCTCCGTGGTGGCATCCGTCCTGGGCGCCATGCCCGGCGTCGGCGGCGGCGTCGCGCAGTTCCTCTGCTACAATGAGGCCCGCCGTACTTCCAAGCACCCTGAAGAATTCGGCAAAGGCTCGCTGGAAGGCATCGCCGCCGCCGAATCCTCCAACAACGCGGTGGTTGGCTCCGCCATGATCCCCATGCTGACCCTCGGCATCCCCGGTGACGGCGTTACCGCCCTGCTGATGGCCGCCTTCGTTCTGCACGGCATCAACCCCGGCCCCACCATGTTCACCAAACAGGGTGTCATGGCCTACACCATCATCCTGGGCTGCCTGGTTGCCAACGTTCTGCTGGCTCCCATGGGTCTGGGCATGACCCGTGCGGTCGCCAAGATTGTGCAGATCCGCTACACCTACCTGGCTCCCGTCATCATCATGTTCTGCTTCGCGGGTTCCTTCGCCGCCACCGGCAACACCAAGGAACTGGTTATCGCTGCGGGCGTGCTCATCCTCAGCTACATCCTCACCGTGCTGGACATCTCCAACACCCCGCTGCTGCTGGGCATGATCCTGGAATCCATCATGGAGAAAAACTTTGTCACCGCCGCCATGGCCTATGACCGTGACTACTCCATCTTCCTCCGCCGTCCCATCTCGCTGGCCATTCTGGTCATCACGGTGGTTATGCTGGTATCCATGATGCGTCTGAACAAGCGTATCAATGCCCTGAATGAAAAGCAGGAAGCGCAGATGGCTGCCGAACACGCTGCCATGGACGCTGCTGCTGCCGCTGAGGCGGCCGGCAACGTTGCTGCCGACGCCTCCCAGGCTGCCGAGACTGTGAATGTCGCGGCCGCCGCCGATGCCTCCGACAAAAACGGAGGAACCGGACAGTAATATTTGTGAAAGGAAGTCCTTTTATGGCATTTCAAGCTGTCTATGTGCCCATTGGTGTGGGCACTTACCACATGGAGACCGCCAACGAGTATTTCCGTCGCTCGGTGGAGACCCTCAAGGCGCTGAACCCGGATGTGGTCTGCCCCGATTCCATCCTGCTGACCACTGCCGACGCGGCCAAGTACCTTGAGCCGCTGCATCCGGATCTGGTCATTCTGCAAAACATCACGTTCGCCAACGCGGCCTACGCCAGCGAAGTGCTGCGCCGTTTCAACTGCCCGCTGGTTCTGTGGACGCTGCGCGAGCCGGTCATCGACGGCGGCCGCCTGCGCCTGAACTCCCTCACCGGTGCTTACTCCGCTGCCAACGCCATCCATGCGTTCCGCAAGGACGGTCAGTTCGAGTATGTATTCGGCATGCCCGACGAGGACAACGTCAAGGCGGAGCTGGGGGCTTCGCTGCGTGCAGCCCAGACCCTGTCTGCAATGCACAGCCTGAAAATGGCGGCCATCGGCCACACGCCCCAGGGTTTTGGCTTTGGCCGTGCGCTGGACGCCGAGATGATGAGTACCTTCGGCGTGACGCTGGATTCCATCGAGGCCCGTGAACTGATCAACAAGGCCAAGGGCTACACCGCCGAGGATTGCCAGGCGGAGCTGGAAGAAGCCCGTCAGACGTTGGTCGGCCTGGACAACACGCCCGAAAAGAACGTGATTGACTTTGCCCGGCTGTACAAGGCCTACAAGGAGTACATTTCCGCCAATGGCATCGGCGCGATTGCATCCCGTTGCTGGCCGGACTTCTTTACCGAGTACGGAACGCCCGTTTGCTCGGTGCTGTCGCTGCTCAACGCCAACGGCATCATCGCCAGCTGCGAGGTGGACGCCTACGGAGCGCTGTCCATGTTCATCGGCAGGCAGCTCACCGGCGAAGCGACCTTCTTCGGCGATCCCGTCGCCATGGATGAGAAGGAAGGTACCATCACATACTGGCACTGCGGCATGGCGGCCTGCTCGCTGGCCCGCAAGGACACCGGCGCTCAGGTGGGCGTGCACCCCAACCGCAAGATCGGCCCCGTCATGGACTTCGGCTGCGAAGCCAGGGAGGGCGCTACGCTGTTCCGCATCGGCCGCAAGCCGGACGGCACCTTCCGCTTCTTCATCGCCGAGTGCGATATTCTGGACAAGCCCAAGCAGTTCTGCGGCGCTTCCATTGTGGTCAAGACCAAGACGCCCGCCGACAAGGTTGTGTTTGATACCATCCGCGCCGGCTGGGAGCCGCACTACGTTGTGGTTTACGGCAGCGTAGCCTCCGAGCTGGAGAAGCTGGGCCATATGGTGGG
>JBJEYG010000360.1:0-3488 GCA_051886555.1 Gemmiger sp. | reverse complement strand
TATTGCGCAAACAGTTGTAGCTGGAGGGGATACATTATGAGCGAGCGCCGCTTTCTTCTGGTGGACATGTCGGTTCTGCCGGAAGTGTTTCAGAAGGTGCTGGAAGCCAAGGAATTGCTTGCTTCCGGCAAGGTGACCAACATTTCGGCCGCCGCGCGTCAGGCGGGCATTTCCCGCAGCGCCTTTTATAAGTATAAGGATTGCGTGTTCGATGCGGAGAGTGGCCGCGAGACCATCACCGTCATTGCCACGCTGCTGGATAAGACCGGTGCACTGCAAAGCCTGCTGGCGGGCATTTCGGCGGCGGGGGCGTCCATCCTTACCATCAACCAGTCCCGGCCGGAGAACGGTACCGCCCAGGTGGAGGTTACCATCCGCACCGGAACCATGCAGATGACGATGGACAGCATGCTCAACCGTCTGGCACACCAGCCCAATGTGGTGGAGGTACACCGCGGCACCTGACCGAAACGATAGGAAAAGGGGAGAGTTAACATGGCAAAGATCGCAATTATGGGGTTCGGCACCGTCGGCAGCGGCGTGCTGGAAGTATGCCGCCGCAACGCGGCGTCCATCGCGCGGCGCGCAGGCGAGCCGGTGGAGGTCAAATACATTCTGGATGTGCGCGACTTTTCCGATTCGCCGGACGCGGCGCTGTTCGTCAAGGACCTGGATGTGATCCTGCGCGACCCGGAAGTGAAAGTGGTGGTCGAAACCATCGGCGGCACCCGCTTCGCGTATCCCTATGTGCGCCGCTGCCTGGAAAGCGGACGCAGCGTCTGTACCAGCAACAAGGAGATGGTGGCCACCTACGGCGCCGAACTGCTGGCGCTGGCCAAGGAACACGGCGTGGCTTTTCTGTTTGAAGCCAGCGTGGGCGGCGGTACGCCCATCATCACGCCCATGCACCAGTGCCTGGCCGCCAACCGTATCGACCGCATCCGCGGTATCGTCAACGGCACCACCAACTTTATGCTCACCAAGATGAAACGGGAAAATATGGGGTTTGAGGAGGCGCTCAAAATTGCCCAGCAGCTGGGCTATGCCGAGACCAAGGACCCCGGCGACGACGTGGACGGCCGCGACGCCTGCCGCAAAATCGCCATCCTTACCAGTCTGGCCTGCGGACGGCATGTTTACCCGCAGAATATTCCCACGCGGGGCATCCGGGATATTACCGTTGCGGACGTTCAGGCCGCCGAAAAGCTGGACTGTGCCATCAAGCTCATCGCCTGGAGCGACATCGGCGCCGACGGCAGCCTGTGCGTCGGCGTCGAGCCGATGCTGGTGCCCGCCGGCAATCAGCTGGCCGGCGTGGACGATGTGTTCAACGCCGTGATGATGAGCGGCGACATGCTGGGCGACGTGGTATTCTACGGCAAGGGCGCGGGCAAGCTGCCCACCGCCAGCGCGGTGGTGGCCGACGTCATCGATGCGCTCAAGGAAGGCGCGAAGGTGCACGACAGCCTGTTCTGGCAGCCCGCCGAGCCGTTGGACCACATGCTGTCCGACGGTTCGCCCGCCGCATATTATATCCGTGTGAAGGGCGTTCCCGCAGCATTGCTGCCCGCCGTGGCAGGCGCCGGCAGTGTGGTGTTCGAGCAGGACGGCGAAGCCGGTTACCTGGTCAATGTGGCGTCGCCCCAGGCGCTGGACGACGTGCACCGCAAGGTGGAAACGCTGGGCGGCACTGTTGCCAACGTACTCAAGCGAATGCAGGAATAAGACAGAAGGAAAATGAGAATGAAAAATACAGTCACGGTACAGGTGCCCGCCACCAGCGCCAATGTGGGCGCGGGGTTCGATTCGCTGGGCCTGGCGCTGTCCATGCACAACGTCTTTACGTTCGCCGAGAGCGACCGCATCCACATTACCTCCATGGACAGCACCCACGTTCCGGGCGGCGCCAACAACCTGGTCTACCGCAGCGCCCGTGCCGTTTACGACCAGCTGGGCATTCCGCTGCGGGGCCTGCGCATCACCCAGCGCAACGACATTCCCATGGCGCGGGGCCTCGGTTCCAGTTCCGCCTGCATTGTGGCGGGGATTCTGGGCGCCAACGCGCTGCTGGGCGACAAACTCACCAAGCGCCAGATGCTCACGCTGGCCACCGCCATTGAGGGCCACCCGGATAATGTGGCCCCCGCCATGCTGGGCGGCTTTGTCACCAGCGTGTACGACGAGGGCCAGGTGTACAGCGTCAAAAAGGAGATCGACGAGGAACTGGCTTTCGCGGCTTTTGTGCCCAATTTCCGGCTGCTCACCGCCAAGGCCCGCGCGGCGCTGCCCGCGATGGTCAGCCATAAGGACGCGGTGTACAACCTGTCCCGCGCGGCGCTGGCCACTGCGGCCTTCTGCGACGGCGACTACGGCCTGCTGGGCGTTGCCACCAAGGACAGCCTGCACCAGAAATACCGTCTGCCGCTGATCGAGGGCGGCGACGAGGTCTTTGAGTTCGCTCAGGATCTGGGGGCACTGGCCGTCTACATTTCGGGCGCCGGGCCGACCATCATGGCGGTGGTCCACCGGGACGATGAGGAGTTCTTCCGCCGTGCCGAAGCCGGTTTGCCGGAGAACGAAAAACTCAAAAACTTTACCGTACACCGTCTTTTGGCCGACAACGTCGGCGCGACGGTGCGCGTGTGAGCCGGGCGGCTTCCGGGCTGCTCAAGCAATATTGGGGAGGAAAAGGGATCTATGGGACTTATCGTACAAAAATTCGGCGGTACCTCCGTCAAAGACCGCAACCGCATTTTTAATGTGGCGCGCATCGTGGCGAATACCCGCAACCAGGGCAACGACGTGGTGGTGGTCGTTTCCGCGCAGGGCGACACCACCGACGACCTGATCGCCAAGGCGGGCGAGATCACCCACGACCCGTCCCAGCGCGAGATGGATATGCTGCTGTCCACCGGCGAGCAGATCTCCATCGCGCTGCTGACCATGGCGCTGCAGGAGATCGGCGTTTCCGCCATCAGCCTGACGGGGTGGCAGGCAGGTTTCACCACGGACCGCGCCTACACCCGCGCGCGGATCAAGCGCATCGACACCGAGCGCCTGGAGAGCGAGCTTGCCCGCAACCGCGTGGTTGTAGTGGCCGGTTTCCAGGGCCTGAACCGGTCGGATGACATCACGACGCTGGGCCGCGGCGGCAGCGATACCTCCGCGGTTGCGCTGGCGGCTGCGCTGCACGCCGACCGCTGCCAGATTTTCACCGACGTGGAAGGCGTTTACACCGCCGATCCGCGCAAGGTGCCCAGCGCGAAAAAGCTGGAAGAGATCACCTTTGACGAAATGCTGGAGCTGGCCAGCCTGGGCGCGCAGGTGCTCAACAACCGCAGCGTGGAGCTGGCCAAGAAATATGGTGTGGAGCTGGAAGTGCTTTCCAGCCTGAACCCGATCCCGGGTACTGTTGTAAAGGAGGAAACGAACGTGGAAGGTATGCTGATTAAGGGTGTCGCGAAGGACGACAAGGTGGCCGTGATTTC
>JBJEYG010000359.1:0-3494 GCA_051886555.1 Gemmiger sp. | reverse complement strand
CACTTCTGCTGTTATACTTTTTTGAAGCAGTTCGTCTCCCACATACTTTTCGTTAGAGAGAATATATGTAACGCCCTTCTTTGTCCAAATGGGATTGCCGTATCGTTTGGGAACAGCTTCCTGCTGCAGCTCAGCAGCGATGGACGAAGTGCTTTTGCCGTTTATAAATTCTCTGAAAATTCGCTTTACAATTTCCGCTTCGCCGGTTTCGATGACGAAGCCGTGATCACCAAGCCGATAGCCGAATGGAGCGCAAGGGGCGCGATAGGTGCCATTCTGCATCCGCATTTGAATACCTTTGCGCATATTCTTCGAAATCGACACCGATTCCTCCTGCGCAAAAGCACTCATCATGCTGATGAGCATCTCGTTGGCCATTGTGCTGGTGTTGATGTGTTCTTTCTCGAACACCACCGTCACGCCGAGCTGCCGCAACTCCCGCAGGGCGGCGATGCAGTCCTGGGTGTTGCGGGCAAAACGGGAGAGCGATTTCACCAGAATGCGGTCGATCTTACCTTTGCGGCAATCTTCCATCATGCGCTGGAACTCAGTGCGCTTGGCGGTGCTGGTGCCGGTGATGCCGCGGTCGGCGTAGATGTCCACCAGCGTCCAGTCCTCGTTGCCGGCGATCAGGTTGGTGTAATACCGCACCTGCGCGGCAAAGGAATTGAGCTGATCGGCGGAATCGCTGCTGACGCGGGCATAAGCGCAAACCCGCAGCTTGGCCGGTTCTCTGGCCCGCAGCGGGGCGATGACCTGAATTTGCGGCATACGGGCTTCCTCCTTTGTGGTTTTGCTGCCGCCGACAGTAACGGCGACCAACCCTTGGCAACGACAACACTACCACAAGGGTGGCAGTTTATCCATTCACGAGAACCACTAAATCGACCGCCGCAAAACGCCGAAGATTTCGGCAAGAGCAACAGCGGCGCGCCGGGCGTTGGCGTGGTCGATCAGGTGCTGCGCCAAAAGGCTGCGCAAAATTTCCAGCGCTGCGGCATATTGAATTTCGTGCAAGATTGGTGAAGAGATCGCGCCGGATTCAGCCATTGGGATGGTTACCTCCCGCCAGAACGTTCTCCAAATTATGGCGATAGAGATCGTATCGCAGGTCGATTTCCGTGGTATGAATACGGACGCCTTTGCGCTGGAAGAGGGCCAGGATACGGCGCAGCCGGCTGCGTTTGCTTGAGAGCTGGGAAAGGCGTGTAACAAAGACATCGTCGATCTGGCCGTTTCGGACGGCACGCAGCAGGGCGCGGCGGCCGGGGCGGCGGATCATGCTGCGGCGGGTAGTGTCGCAGCTTTGGCCCACCAGGCAATAGCCCGCTAAGCGGGCTGCTGCGCACAGGTCTGCCAGCTGCTGCGGCAACGCGGCGGTGTCTTTCGCTTCCCGCGCATAGGCCCAGGCACGCGGGTAATACAGGTCGGTGGCGGAGCGGATCGCATTTGTATGCTGATTCATAATAAAAACACCTCCATCTCATTCCTCGCAATCGTACCCCGGCAAGATCATCCAGTGCCGCCCGCCCGGTTCGATCCATTGGCCGTTGTTAGCGCCGAAGGTATGGACGCCGTATTGCAGCAGGGACATGAGCAGGCCATCCAGCTCGGCGCGGCCGCAGTGCAGGTGCGGAATGTCGGTGACAACCAGCACATCCACCTCGCCCGCCGCGGCGGCGCGCAGCAGGTCGACCATGCCGGGACGCAGCGAGAGCGGCTGCTCCTCGGTACCAGCCTGGGCAAACAGTTCGAGCTCGCAGGGCCAGAGCAGCTTTCGCAGGGCGCGGTGACAGATCAGTTGCTGCTGGCGCATGGTCAGGTCGGAGTCTTTGGTTTCCTGAATAAAGCAAATGGCACGCATTGTTTTTCCTCCTGTATTGGTTATTTTGCATTCGTCTTGGAATCTGTCTGTTTCGAATCATGTTCAAAGTCGGGCAAAAAGAAATCCGGGCCTTTGCGAGCCCGGAGGAAGGTTTGTATTTCGTTGATCTCGGTTGTGACCGGGATACCGGCTGGCAATGCATCCATCACCGCCCGGTGGTATCGTCCGCCGGGGGCAGCCCGCGGGTCAAGGATGGCAACCGCACAGCTGTCGGTCTCGGTGCGGATGGCGCGGCCAAAGCCTTGCCGAAGTTTTTGCTGCATTTCGGGAACAATCTCGGCCCGGATGTAGCTAGGCAGATCGGGATATTGTACCCGCCGGGCTTCCCGCACCGGGTCAGGCACCGGGAACGGCAGCCGCACGATCACCAGCAGCGAAACAATATCGCCGGGGAAGTCCACGCCCTCCCAGCAGGGGCCGCCTGCCAGCAGAGCGGCGTTTTCACAGCGCTTGAACTGTTCGACAAACCATTGTCCGCCGCGCGGGGCCTTGAACAGCGGCACCGGCAGCCTGCCTTCCAACTGCTCGTAGACATGGCCCATCTGGTCATACGAGGTAAAGAGCACCAACGTGTGGCCGTGGGCCGCGCGCACAAGCTGCTCGATTTGGCGGGCCAGGCGTTCATGGGAAGTCTGTTTCTTTTCCCCGCCCGGCGATGGCGGCGGGAATACCAGCAGGCTGTTGTGCGGGTAATCGAACGGCGAAGGAACCTGCAAAGCACGCACGGGCGTGCCGCTCTCCAACCCTAGCTGACGCCGCGCCGGGATGAAGTCACCGCCGGCTGCCAGTGTACCGGAGGTCAAAATAGTGGGCTTCTCCCGCTGCCATAACAGGTTGCGCAAATAGCCGGGCTGGTCGCGGGGCACCGCACAGAGGGTAAACGGCGGATAGGTCTTCCCCTCTGGGGCAGCATTGTATTCGATATAGGTAATCCAATCATTCTGCGGTTTGGCAAACAACTCGGCTGTTTCGCTTGTGCTCTGCAGTTGGTGGCGCAGCGAAAGTGGCAGCCGGGTGGAGTATCGCCGCAGTAGCTCGTCGATACAGGATTGCAAGGCAGCCAGTGCCGCTTGGCGTTCCTGGGTCGGCTGGTAGGAAGCCTGCCGCTCCGCCCGTGCCCGGTTCGGTGCTGGCGGCTGGCAAACTGCGGCCAGTGGCTCGGTCGCCGCACGGAGCTGTTGTGCACCACGGGCCAGGTGCTGTTGTTCCAGCCGGTGAATCAGTTGCCACAGCCCTTTCAAGGAGAGCTGCTGGGTCAGCATCTGCTCGGCTGCCTCCGGCAAGCGGTGGGCTTCGTCGATCACGACGGCCTGGTAGTCCCGCAGCAGCGGCCGCCAGCCATTCTGCCGGTGCAAAGCGTCGGCCAGCAGGTAATTGTGGTTGCAGACTTGGATGGACATGGCCGGACCGTTCGATTCCCGCAGATACCGCTGGTAACGGCAGCGGCTGCGCATGGGACAGAGCCGCGGGCAGTGCTCGGGCACGCAGATCTGCCGCCGGTCGAAGCCCGACAGGCCGGGCAGCTTGTCCAGATCGAGGCAGTCTAATGCCTGCCGCAGAATCGCGGCCCGCCGGACAAATCGCTCGCCGCGCTGCGCCATCTGCCGCT
>JBJEYG010000358.1:0-3495 GCA_051886555.1 Gemmiger sp. | reverse complement strand
ATCAGATTCTTTCTGTTGTGTTAGGAGCGAGAGTACATGGGTTTGTTTTCTTCCGATCGTTATTCCCGGCCCGGCCCCGGCGTGCGCGAGGATGAACCACGCAAAAAGGGCCTCGCCCGTGTTTGGGAAGTATTCTGCCGTGACGGGTGGAGCATTTTCCGCGCGGGATTGCTGGCCATACTCAGCTCGATCCCTTTTATTTTCTTTGTTGCGCTTTCCATCACCGAGCATGTGCTGCTGTATCTGCTCATCGGCGGGCTGCTGGGCGGCATGATCGCCGGGCCGCAGCTTACCGGTGTGGCAGACACCGTGCTGCGTGCGCTGCGCGACGAACCGGGTTACTGGTGGGCGACCTACAAGCGTGCCTGGAAGCGCAACTGGAAGGCTTCCCTGCTGCCCGGCGCGGTGGTGGGGCTGGTATTTGCGCTGCAGCTGTTCACGCTCTATCACATGGACGTGCTGGGCCTGAGCGCCTCCATGATGGTGGTCATGCTCATCGCATTGCTGCTGGCTCTGGGCCTGAGCATCTATATTTGGCCGCAGATCGCGCTGGTGGATCTTTCCTTTGGCGCGGTCCTGAAAAACGCACTGCTGATGTTTCTGGGGTACCTGCCTCGCAGCGGCGGCGCGGTGCTGATCCAGGCGGTTTACTGGGCGCCGGTTCTGCTGCTCTTCCCCGCCACACTGGTGTTCCTGTTTGTCACCGGCGTGTGGTTGCCCATGTTCCTGGGGATTTTCGTGGTGTACCCGCCGATCAACAAGGCCTTCCACGTTGAGGAGGAGATCCAAAAGATCCGCGACGCCCAGATGGAAGAGAACGGGCAGTAAAGAAAGCCTAAAAAAATCACTTGACAAAAACGGGCCCAGTTGTTATACTTGTAAAGCTGTATGAAAGCGGCAACTGCGTATGCGCCCGTAGCTCAGTCGGTAGAGCACCTGACTTTTAATCAGGGTGTCCGGGATTCGAGTTCCCGCGGGCGCACCAAAATCCTGCGATTTATCGCAGGATTTTTTCTTTTTTGAGACTCCTCAAAACGGCATGACGTAAATTTGATGCAAACTGCACATTTCCCTGCAAAACCGGCCTTTTCGGAGCCCCCTTTTGCATTGCGTGAATGGCTTGCATGGGAGGCACACAAAGAAAATTTTTCAAGCCAGCAGCGCCAGCGTCAACTGCTTTTTCTGTTCCGGGGTCGCATTGCGGATTGCCTGTAGAAGCAAGTCGCAAGAAACCTCCGAAGAATCCATCTCTGCTTTGTCAGTATCAGGATTTGGGGAGTGCCGGTAAAAGTCCTCCTCAAATTTGTGGGAGAGCTCCAGCCGGGACCGGTCCTGAATATGGGCGTAGGTGTTCACAAGGACATTGGCCTGTGCATGGCCGGTATTGCCCTGTACCGATTTGATATCACCCCCGGACACCTTCAACTGATAGGTGGCGCTGCTGTGCCGCAGTGCATGGAACAGAATTTTCCTATGCTGCGGGTGCGCAGCCTGCCATTGTTCAAACCAGCGGCGCAAACGTGTAGGCTCCACAGGAAACCCGTCCGGCATACGGAACAGCATTCCCGAATTCTGGTATTTGTCCCCGCAGAGTTCTTCATCACGCGCCAGCTTTTCCAGCCAGCTTCTCAGTTCTTTCTTCAACGGCTCCGTCATGAACAGGACGCGGGTCGATTTTTTGTTTTTGGTGGTTTTCAGTATCAGACAGGATTCACTGTACTCCCGCCGTTCCGGGAAACGGTACGTCACACAGCTGCTGTCGCACTCCTTCAGCGCCGCCTTGGTCGTGCGCTGCAGCGATTTGTTGATGGAAATCGTTCCTCGGCCATTGGCCCCCTCGAAATCAAGGTCCTGCGGCATGATTCCAAGCAGTTCCCCCTGCCGCAGAGAGCCGACAATGGTCATGTGGACGGCCAGATGCAGCAGCGGGTCCTCAATGTCATCAAGCGCCGCCGCCATTTCCTCATCGCTCCAGATCTCGCGCTCATTGGTACTTTTGCGGGGCGCGTCACGGGGAATGGGGCTTTTTCGGATGATGTCCCATTCCACTGCGTAGGCAAAGGCGGTGCGCAGCAGGCCATGCACCTCGTTCAGCGTGGTGCCGGACAAAAGGCGTTCCTGCTGTTTGGGGGTCAGCGTTTGTTTGACTCCGTGGATATACTGTCCGCGGGGCGTTTTGGCCAACGTCTGGTACAGCTCCTCGATGTGGTATGCACGGACTTTCTGCACCTGCATGGCTCCAATGTAAGGACAAATCAAATCCTGAACCTGGCCGAGATTGGAAAGGTAGGTTTTGGGTGCCCACCGGTGTTTGGTGTTCTGAATCGGGAGCCACCGGTCGAACAGCTCCTTTACCGTCATGGTGTTCGGAGCCAGAAAGTCGCCCCGCTTCTGTTCCAATTCGATTTGATGTTTACGGTCAGTTGCTTCCTGTTCTGAGGAAAACGATTCCCAGCCAGGAACTTTCTCACCCCTTTCATTTTCATAGCTGTAACGAACAGTGTATTTGTTCCCTCGTTTGGCTACAGATGCCATCGTGAATACCTCCTATCTATTGGCCGTTGGCAAGCCACGAATCGAAACTGGCCTTGCTGACGCGGATCGACGTGCCAATGTGGATCACCTTAAACTGTGTAGTCGTGTTGCACAGGTTGTAGGCGGCCCGCAGGCTGATGTCCAGCATACTGGCGATGTCTTCCGCACGGTAGACAAGAGAAGGGGCTTTTCCAACGCAATTTGAAGTCGGTTCACCAGAGGTGGTTTGAGAACCTGCTTCCATTGTACTTGTGCTGGGATTGGACGGCAAGGGTGCCGCATTCCTGTTTTGCATACTTGACAGCCTCCTATCTCCATGGCACACCGCGCCCTTTCAGAACAGCGCGGTTGGCCAAACGATGCTCCAGCCCGATGAAATACAGTTCCAACTGTAAATTCTGCTCAGCGGTGCGCAGGCAGATGCCGCAGTCCTGCAAACAGCAAAGCACCAGATAAATAAATTCATAAGAATAGCCGATGCGGGACAGAGAGCGAACCAGAACGGCATCTGCTTTGCCGGAGCGCAGCTTCCACAGCATGGCCCACAACGGCGGGCGCAGCAGCGAGCCGCCTCTGCCGTGGTCCAGTGTGAACCCGGCCACCTGCCAGCCATGCCGGGCGGCATAATCTGCAAGGTCCTGCGCCTGACCGGTCAAGGCATTGCTGTCCGGGTCTGCAGTGCGGGCATAGATCCATACCGTCATTTTCGCACACCTTCCTCCCATGGCAGCGGCAGCGCGTGCCGCGCCGCCCGCGACAGAAGCCGGTTGCCCACGCCCTTGTGAAACAGATCCTCATGGATGTCGCTGTCGGTGGTCAGCACTTTGGCGCGGGCATCCTGCAAATCACATAGATAACAGTACAACTGCTCCGGGTCCGTGCTGATTCGGGGCAGTTTCTGTACCACGATGGCGTCTGCCTTGCCGCTGCGCAGATATTCCAGAATTTCCAGCAGTCTGG
>JBJEYG010000357.1:0-3506 GCA_051886555.1 Gemmiger sp. | reverse complement strand
AACTAAAATACGAAGGAGTACCGCTATGAATTATGAGCAAGCAGCCCTGGAACTTCATTCCAAATACCCCGGTAAGCTGACGGTGCAGAGCCTGGTCCCCTGCAAGGACAAGGACGCCCTGGCGACTGCCTATACGCCCGGTGTGGCCGAACCCTGCCGCAGGATCGCCCAAAATCCCGAGGATGTTTACCGCTATACCTGCAAAGGCCGTATGGTGGCGGTGGTTACCAACGGTACCGCCGTACTGGGCCTGGGCAACATCGGCCCCGAAGCCGGTCTGCCGGTGATGGAAGGCAAGTGCGTTCTTTTTAAAGAATTCGGCGGGGTGGACGCGTTCCCCATCTGCCTGAATGCGACCACCCGCGAGGAAGTGGTTGCCGCAGTCAAGGCCATTGCACCCAGCTTCGGCGGCATCAATTTGGAGGACATCCGCAGCCCCGAATGCTTCGACATTGAGGCCCAGCTGGAAAAGGAACTGGACATCCCGGTGTTCCACGACGATCAGCACGGCACCGCAATCATTGTGCTGGCGGGTCTGCTCAACGCGCTGAAAGTGGTGGGCAAGCGCATCGAGGATGTGCACATCGTGCAGAACGGCCCCGGAGCGGCAGGAACCGCCATTATTAAAATGCTCATGACCGCCGGTGCGAAGCATATTATTGCAGTGGACGAGCACGGCATTCTGGTGCCCGGCCGCCCGGCGGGGCTGGCCGACCATAAAGCGTGGCTGGCCGAAGTGACCAACGGGGAGCGGCGAACCGGCGGCCTGGCCGAGGCGCTGAAGGGGGCGGATGTGTTTATCGGTACCAGCATTGCCGGCGCACTGACGCCCGAGCTGGCCCGCACCATGAACCCCGACGCCATTGTGTTTGCCATGGCGAATCCCCGCCCGGAGATTATGCCCGACGAGGCAAAAGCCGCAGGTGTGCGGGTCATCGGCACCGGACGCAGTGATTTCCCCAACCAGGTCAACAACGTGCTGGCGTTTCCCGGCATTTTCAAGGGCGCGCTTTCGGTGCGTGCGCGGGACATCAACGATTCCATGAAGATGGCCGCCGCCAACGCCATTGCCGGTCTGATCTCGGATGAAGAACTCAGCGAAGAAAACATCCTTCCCAAGGCCTTTGACCCCCGGGTACCGGAGGCTGTGGCCGCCGCCGTAGCCGCCGCTGCGAAGGAAAGCGGAGTGGCCCGGGTATGACACAGATCCGTATTTTGCCGGCCGACCGTATGACTGAAGCGGTGGAACGGCTTTGCATTGAAGCGAACACCACGCTGCCTGCCGACGTGAAGGCGGCGCTGGATCGGGCGGAAGCGTCTGAACCCTGGCCGCTGGCCAAGGAGACACTGGGGCTGTTACAGCGGAATCTGTGCGTTGCCAAAGAGAAAGAGCTTCCCATCTGCCAGGACACCGGCATGGCCTGCGTGTTTGTAGAACTGGGGCAAAATGTTGTGATCGACGGCGATTTGGAAGCCGCCGTCAACGAGGGCGTTCGCCGCGGCTACGAGAAAGCCTATCTGCGCAAAAGCATCACCGGCGACCCACTGCAGCGCGTGAACACTGGCGACAATACGCCTGCGTTTCTGACGGTGCATCCGGTACCCGGCAGCGGCGTTACCGTTACAGTAGCGCCCAAAGGTGCCGGCAGCGAAAATATGAGCCGCCTGGCCATGCTCAAACCTGCCGACGGAGTACAGGGCGTCAGGGAATTTGTGCTGGAAACGGTGCGTCAGGCGGGGGCGAATCCCTGCCCGCCGGTGATTCTGGGCGTGGGCGTGGGCGGCAGCTTCGACAAGTGCGCTTACCTTGCCAAAAAGGCGTTGCTGCGCCCACTGGATCAGCCCAATCCCGATCCTTATTACGCAGACCTGGAGCGGGAACTGCTGGATGCCATCAATTCCACCGGGTTCGGTCCGCAGGGGTTTGGCGGCGCCACAACCTGTCTGGGCGTGGCCATTGAGCAGGCGCCCACCCATGTGGCCTGCCTGCCGGTAGCCGTCAACATGAGCTGCCATGTGACCCGCCGCGCCAGCGCGGAACTCTGAACAAATCACGTACAGGCATAAAGGAGGGAAGTGCCATGACCTACCGGCCGAAGAAAAAAGGCAGTATTGACGTGCCGCTTACCGGGCCGAAACGCCCCGGTTCGGGCTTTAACCTGGGGGCTCAGAAGATTCGCGACGAGGATCTGGAAATTGTCAACCGCCATCACCGCGAGGTGAAGGAGCTGCATCGCCGCGCCCGCGAACAGGCAGAGCAGGATGCGTGCTTCCCCGACGAAGCCTGGCGTTACAAAAAGAACGGGTGATACCATGCAATATCAACTGACCACACCGCTGAACAAGGCGCAGCTTGCCAAACTGGAGGCGGGGGACACGGTGCTGCTTTCCGGCACGGTGTACACCGCCCGTGATGCTGCCCATGCACGAATGGCCGAACTGCTGGACCGGGGGGAACCGCTTCCCTTTGACCTGGCGGGGGCTGCCATTTATTACGTCGGCCCCACGCCGGAGCGTCCCGGCTGCGCCATTGGCGCGGCAGGGCCGACCACCAGCGGACGTATGGACAGATTTACCCCCCGCCTGCTGGATCTGGGGCTTGCCTGTATGATCGGCAAAGGCAAGCGCAGCGATGCGGTTAAAGCGTCTGTGGTGCAAAACGGTGCGGTCTATCTGGGAGCGATTGGCGGTGCGGGTGCGCTGATGGCCGGCAGCGTCAAAAGCTGCGAGGTGATCGCATGGCCTGACCTGGGATGTGAGGCTGTGCGGCGTCTGACCGTGGAGAATATGCCCCTGACCGTCCTGCTGGACGCGCACGGTGGCGATTTGTATCAAAGCGGGCCGGCGGCCTATCTGGCCGGCTGTGCCAAAACCTGTTGAGGAGGAAACATCATGGCAAAAATGACTGCAAAGCGCAAAAAGGCCACGATGGTTGCGGTTGCGTGCGCGGCTGCGCTGGTGGCAGTCACGGCGGCTGCCGTAGCGCTGGTTGCGCCCAAAAAGCAGCCGTCCGAGCCGGCGCCCGGCGCGGACGCAGGAAGTACGTCGTCATCTGCTTCATTACCGTCCTCCGAGCCGGGAACACAGGCGGAGCCGGCCTACCGCCGTACCGAAACGGCGGATGCGGATGCCCGGCGGGAGGCGGTTGAACTGCACGCCAAGATCGGCCGTGTCTGGGTGGAGGGCACCGAAATCGACTGTGACCTGTATTGGAGCGACACCGGCAGCGAGTTTTCCCAGGGGGCGGCTGCGCACGCGGATGACGGCTGTGTGCTGCCCGGCCAGCAGGGCACGCTGTTTGTGGGCGCGCATACCAATACATATTTTGCCGATATGGAATCGGTGCAGACCGGCGACATCATCCATGTGGAAACCGAATGGGGTACTTATCTGTACCGTGTGACGGACCAGAAACAGATCACCGAGACGGACATTGATGCCTGCTACTGGGGAGACACTACCGAGCGCTGTATTTTGTATACCTGCTATCCTTTCGGTATTTTGAC
>JBJEYG010000356.1:0-3538 GCA_051886555.1 Gemmiger sp. | reverse complement strand
AAAACCTTTACCTGCACCGGTACCTATTCCTACGGCAGCGCCCAGGTCACCTGCGAGAAGGCCCACGGTACCCGGACGCTGAAAACGGCCCTGGCCAGCTCCTGCAACTGCAGCTTCGCCCAGATCGCGGAGCTGGTGGGCAAAGAGAACATGGTCAAGTATGTGGAGCAGTTCCAGGTCATGGAGCCGGTTTGCTTTGACGGCATCACCACCGCCGCAGGAAACTACGACGTGTCCGATGCCGCGTCGGTGTCCTTCGCCTGGAGCTGCATCGGCCAGTATACCGACCTGATCAACCCTGCCCGCTACATGACCTTTATGGGCACCATCGCCGGTGGCGGTGTGGGCGCGGAGCCCTACCTGGTGGAGAAGATCCAGGTGGGGGAGGAGGTCACCTACCAGGCCGAAACGGTGAAAACCGACCGGATCATGTCCCAGGAGTTGGCCGCGACCTTGCAGGAGTACCTGCACAACAACGTGCAGAGCGTCTACGGCGAATGGAACTTCCCGGGGCTGACGGTGTGCGCCAAGTCCGGCACCAGCCAGCTGGGCGGGGGCCAGACCTCCAACGCCATGTTCACCGGCTTCGTCACCGACGAGGAATATCCCCTGGCCTTCATTGTGGTGGTGGAAAACGGCGGCTACGGCAGTGCCACCTGCGTCCCCGTGATTTCCAGGGTGCTTGCCGAATGCAAGGCGGTTTTGGACGGAGAATAAGCCCTTTGGTGGATATGCACAAAAAAACAGGAAAACCGCTATTTATTCTGTAGTTTTTCACTCGTTGACAAATGTCCTTCTGTGAGATACAATATCTTCAAATTCAACGGGAGGTACATAGCAATGACGGCACGGTTTTCCACCAACAACCAGTCTACCAACTGCTGCTTCGCAGCGGCTTGTACTTCTGCGCGAATTATCCCCCTATTGGACACTGCCATTTATCTGGTAGTGTCCATTTGCTATGTAGTAGTCCTGCTGTCTCTGCGGCTTTTGGCGGGAACCATGTAACCGGGGATTCATGATGTATGAAGAAGCGGTTACAGGAAGCTGTAACCGCTTTTTTATAGAAAGTAGAAAAGGAGAATTTTTTATG
Organism: Gemmiger sp.; assembly: GCA_051886555.1. GTDB lineage: Bacteria > Bacillota > Clostridia > Oscillospirales > Ruminococcaceae > Gemmiger. The sequence continues at coordinate 2,445 of JBJEYG010000356.1, read as the reverse complement.
AAAAAGGTATTTGCACTCTTACTGGCTGCCATGATGGTAGTCGCCATGTTTGCTGGCTGCGGTTCTTCCAAGGATCCCGCCTCCGACACCAATGCGGCCCCCGCGACTGAATCCGCTGCCGCCCCTGCTGAAGGCACCGAAGCTCCCGCTGGAGACTCCGACGCTGCTGCCCCCATTAAGATCGGCATGACCGGCCCTCTGACTGGCGGCGCGGCTGTTTACGGTACCGCTGTTAAGGCAGGTATGGAGATCGCCGTTGAGGAGATCAACGCCATGGGCGGCCTGCAGATCGAGTTCCGCGGCGAGGATGACGAGCATGATGCCGAGAAGGCCGTCAGCGCTTACAACCAGCTGAAGGACTGGGGCATGCAGATCCTGGCCGGCACCGTCACCACTGGCCCGTCTCTGGCCGTCGGCCCCGAGACCGTTTCCGACAACATCTTTATGCTGACTCCCTCCGCCTCCGCTGAGGATGTGGCGCTGATCGGCGACAACGTGTTCCAGATCTGCTTCACCGACCCCAACCAGGGCGCCGGCTCCGCCCAGCTGATGGCCAGCCGCAACATGGCTGAGAACATCGCTGTGATCTACGACTCTTCCGACGCTTACTCCACCGGTATCTACGAGAGCTTCAAGGCTGAGGCCGAAACCCAGGGCCTGAACATCGTCTGTGTTACCACCTTCACCGCGGACAACAAGAGCGACCTGTCCACCCAGGTGACCCAGTGCCAGGAAGCCGGCGCTGACCTGGTGTTCCTGCCCTTCTACGCCACCGAGGCTGCCCAGGTTCTGACCTACGCCAACAAGATCGGCTACGCACCCGTGTTCTTCGGCTGCGACGGCATGGACGGCATTCTGACCGTGGAAGGTTTTGATACCACCCTGGCCGAGGGCCTGGTCATGATGACCCCCTTCGCCGCTGACGCTGAGGACGACGCTACCCAGTCCTTCGTGGCCAAGTACAAGGAGAAGATGGGCGGCGAGACTCCCAACCAGTTCGCTGCTGACGGCTACGATGTCATTTACTCCCTGTATCAGGCTTGTGTTGCCGCCGGCGTGGACGGCAATACTCCCGCTGATGAGGTCTGTGCCAAGCTGATTGCCCAGTTCACCACCATGAGCTTCGACGGTCTGACCGGTTCCGGCATGACCTGGAGCGAAAACGGCATGGTGTCCAAGGTCCCCACCGCTGTGGTGGTCAAGGACGGCGCTTACGTCGGCATGTAATTTCCATATTGGGTGGGGGGAGTGATCTCCCCACCCGGACTCCATCGACAGTCCATGACAGCGGCCAAATTGCTGACCGCTGTCATAGGCTGTCGAGAAAGAGAGGCATGTTATGAAGATTCTGCAGTATTTGATCAACGGAATCAGCATCGGCTCGGTGTACGCCATCATTGCTCTTGGCTACACCATGGTCTACGGCATAGCCAAGATGCTGAACTTTGCCCACGGTGACGTTATCATGGTGGGCGCATACATTTCCTTCTGCGTAACCAATTATCTGGGACTTCCCGCCATTGTGTCCATTTTGGCAGCTATGGCGGTTTGTACGGTTCTGGGCGTGGTCATTGAACGTCTGGCCTACCGTCCCCTGCGGGGAACCCCCAGCCTGGCGGTACTGATCACTGCCATCGGCGTCAGCTATTTCCTGCAGAACGCGGCCCAGCTGATCTGGTCGCCCAACCCCAAGAACTTCACCAGCATCGTGACCTTTAAGCCCCTGACCCTGTTCGGCGGCGAGATCGTAATCACGGGCGAGGTGATCATCACCATTGCGGCCTGTATCATCATCATGGTGGGTCTGACCCTGTTCACCGGCAAGACCCGTACCGGCAAGGCCATGCGCGCGGTATCCGAAGACCGGGATGCGGCGCAGCTTATGGGCATTAATGTGAACCAGACCATTTCTGTTACTTTTGCCATCGGCTCCGCCCTGGCGGCCATCGCCGGCGTGTTGCTGTGCTCCACGGTTCCCACCCTGCAGCCCACCACCGGCTCCATGCCCGGCATCCGCGCCTTTACGGCGGCGGTGTTCGGCGGCATCGGCTCCATTCCGGGCGCCATGCTGGGCGGCATCCTGTTGGGCATCATTGAGACATTCAGCAAGAAGTATATCTCCACCCAGTTCAGCGACGCCATCGTGTTCGGTGTGCTGATCCTGGTGCTGCTGATCAAACCCACCGGCCTGCTGGGCAAGCAGGTGCAGGAGAAGGTGTGAGGTGAGCGGTATGAAAAAACGGTTATCCAATCCAACCACCCGCACCAACCTGCTGACCTACCTGGTGGTGATCGTGGCCTTTGTGGTCATGCAGACATTGTCCTCTCTTGGCGTTCTGGGCAGCGCCATGAAGGCCCAGCTGATCCCCATCTGCGTGTACATCGTTCTGGCGGTGTCACTGAACCTGGTGGTGGGTATTTCCGGTGAGCTGAGCCTGGGCCATG
>JBJEYG010000355.1:0-3538 GCA_051886555.1 Gemmiger sp. | reverse complement strand
CGCGGCGCCGGCAGCCGGTGGAGAAAATATCCGCACCAGAACAGGAACAGCCAGGGCAACAACGGAAAATAATCGGCGGAATAAAAGGATTCCGGGTTCTGGAAACCCAACCAAAAAATATTCATTTTGTAGAATTCATCCGGAATATTCCAGATCGTACATTGTTCAAATCCCAACTTGCCGAAGGGCAGCTGGTTGAGCAGCGCAAACAGCGCCGCACACAAGGCCAGACCCAGACCGGCCGGCAGCCGTTCCAGAGCCGGGCGCGCCGCCCAGGTCAGCAGCATGGCGCAGGCCATAAAGTGCAGAACCCCGAACAGGATCCGCTCCTGCGGCATCACAAGCACCGTTGCGGCGGTCAGCACCAGCGCACAGCCGCCGGTCAGCAACGCATTTTTCCAGGGTTTGCGCGCATAGGCAAAGCTGAATCCGGAAAGCAGAATGAAGCTCCAGCAGATGTACTGCTGCCAGACATGGCAGCCCGCGGCACCGATGTCGTACCAGCGGCTGGCATGCCCGAACACATACACCCAGTCGTACATGGCGTGGTATGCCAGCATGTTGGCCAGTGCCAGCCCGCGCAGCGCATCCACGACCCACAGACGCCCGGCAGCGTTTTTGCGTATCGTCTGCATCGGTCATCCCTCCCAAGGGTATTCTATCACGGCGGGCAAGCCCCCGCAACCGGCCGGATTCGTGTTTCTGCGGTCGATTTTTATTGCAATCTGCTGAATATTTCGCTACAATATTTGTGTAAGATATAAGAAGTTGCCGTGCAGGCAGCACTGTTGTGGGAAGGGATGGAAACGCTATGCAGGATATCCGCATCATCGGTCTGGATCTGGACGGAACGGTATTTGACGACAGAAAGCAGATTTCCCGCCGCACGTTGGATGCCATTGCGGGGGCGATCGAGCGCGGCGTATGGGTATTGCCCGCCACCGGGCGCCCGCTCTCCGGCGTGCCGGAGGAATTTTTGCAGATGCCGGGCGTGGACTACGCGCTGACCAGCAACGGCGCCACCGTTACCGAGATGGCGACCGGCAAGCTGCTGGTTCGCCAGACATTCCCGCCCGAACTGGCCATGCAGACCTTTGACCTGCTCAACGGGTTTGACTGCATTCTGGACGTGTTCATTGACGGCGAGAGCTACTCTCTGTCCACCAATCTGGAACGCATGGAACTGTTTGCCCCGCCCGAGCTGCTGCCCTACATCCGCCGCAGCCGCCACCCGGTGGAGGATATGCACGCCATGATTGCCGGCCATCCCGACGGGGTGGAAAAGTTCAGCATTCTGTACCGGGATCCGGAGATTCGCCGCCAGGCCTGGGACCTGACGGTGCGCACGCTGCCGGTGGAGGCAACGGCCAGCTTCCCCAACAACATGGAGTTGAACGCCCCCGGGGTGGACAAAGGCACCGGCCTGCTGGCGCTGGCCGGGCATCTGGGCCTGGGGCCGCAGAACGTGATGGCCTGCGGCGACTCCGGCAATGACCTGGCCATGCTGCAAAAGGTCGGCCTGGGCGTGGCGATGGGCAACGCGGCGCCGGAGATCAAGGCCGCCGCCCGCTACGTCACGCTGGACAACAACCACGACGGCGTGGCCGCAGCCATTGAAAAATTCGTGCTGAACGGCTGAGCTTTTTCGCGCGGGAACGCGCATCTGCGCCCAAAAATTCCGGCAAAACTTCGTGGCGGCACCCCCTTGTCAACGCGTGCGCCGCGGCATACAATAGAATCAGATTCAAGAAAGCAGGTGCATGATATGGCATGGAAAACCAACGTTCTGGTCGGGCAGTCGGGCGGTCCCACCGCCGTCATCAATTCCAGCCTGGCCGGCGTGTATGAGTCCGCCAAGAGTTACGGTGCGGAGCATGTTTACGGCATGAAATACGGCATTGAGGGCCTGTTGAAAGGCGAGCTGGTGGACCTGGACCTCTATTTGGGCGACAAGATGGAGGTGGAACTGCTCAAGCGCACGCCGTCCAGCTTTTTGGGCAGCTGCCGCTGCAAACTGCCCGACGCCGCCCGCGACGAGCGCCCCTACCGCACGCTGTTTGCGCTGTTTGAACAGTACGGAATCGGCGCGGTATTCTATATCGGTGGAAACGATTCGATGGACACCATTTCCAAGCTGGCTGCCTACGGCGCCGCCATCGGCAGCGAAGTGCGCTTTATCGGCGTACCCAAAACCATCGACAACGATCTGATGAACACCGACCACACGCCCGGTTACGGCAGCGCCGCCAAATACATCGCCACCATTCTGAAAGAAGTGATCTGCGACTCCACTGTGTACGACATCCGCAGTGTAACCGTAGCCGAGATCATGGGCCGCCACACCGGCTGGCTGGCCGGTGCCGCAAGTCTCGCGGCCGGGTCCGACTGTTCCGGGCCGGACCTGATCCTGCTGCCGGAAGTCCCCTTTGATGAAGCACGTTTTCTGGCGCGCGTGGCCGAGCTGACCAAGACCCGCCACAATGTGATCATTGCCGCCAGCGAGGGCGTCAAGAACAAGGACGGCGTGTTCCTGTGCGACCTGGTATCCACCGCCGGGCAGCTGGACGCTTTCGGCCACAAAGCCATACTTTCGGGCACCAGCCGCTATCTGGCCGAGCTGATCCGCGTGCGGCTGGGCTGCAAGACCCGCGGCATTGAGTTTTCCACTTTGCAGCGCTGTGCCAGCCATTTGGCCAGCCGTACCGACATCACTGAGGCCTATCAGGTGGGCGGCGCGGCAGTGGAGGCCGCCGCCGAGGGGCAGACCGGCAAGATGTGCGCCATCCGCCGCCTGTCCGATCAGCCCTACCGCGTTACCACCGAAATGGTGGACGTGGCCGCCGTGGCCAATCTGGAAAAGCCGGTTCCCGCCGAATGGATCGCTGCGGACGGCATGCATGTGAACGAACATTTCGAGGCGTATGCCCGCCCGCTGATCCAGGCGGAACTGTCGCCCATCTACATCAACGGCGTGCCGCGCCACATTCATCTGGATGACTGAACCAGTTCCCCTGCGCTGTTTTCGGCACGGGCCATTCCGGCCCGTGCCTTTTTGCTGCCCTGAAAATCCACACTGCTTTTGGCATGCCGCTTCCCCTGCCTGCCGGCTCCGCAGCAGAATTTTCGGCAAAACGCACAGACAGAAAGTGCAATATTTGTGCTAGTTTTTGCTTAGGGAAAATTTTTCCTGTTTTCTGTGCCGGTCGCGCAACAACAAGTTTCCTTCCACATTTCCCCGAAAATTATGTCAACATCTGCAAATATCCTCTTGTTAAAAACCTATCATCCGCAATTTTTGCAATGTTTGGTAACGTTTCCATTTTTACCGTTTCACATTGTGGAATTTATTTCTTGCGGGCAGCACTTTTTTTGCGCAGCATTCCGCAAAGCGGAATCTTTTTGTCCTTCTTTCCCGCGCAACGATTCGCAACCTGCGCAATGGCGCCGGACGCCAACTCATGGTAAACTGAAGTTGTTAAGAAACAGGGCGCACAAGCGCCAAAAATCAGGAGGAAAACAATATGGCAAAGAACGCAAT
>JBJEYG010000354.1:0-3540 GCA_051886555.1 Gemmiger sp. | reverse complement strand
CGGGCTTCCGGTAATCAAAAGCCGCTGCCCCGCCGACGGCGTGACCACCCGCGAGGATACCAAACGATTTGTGGCCGAAATGAGCCGCAGGGATCCCGCCTTCCGCCAGAAAACGCTGCACGCCTTACAGCAGAGCGGCATCGACGGCTGGGCGCCGGTACACACCGGACGGAACCCACCCCGGCATTGACCCCTGACCGCGTTCGGGAAAGGCGCGGCCGGAAATTTCATACAAAAGAAGGTCCTGACCATGTTCATGGAAAAGCACTGCTGGGCCGAGATCGACCTGGATGCCCTTTGCAGCAATTTTGCATTGATCCGCTCCACCGTGGGCGGGCCGGTATGCGCCGTCGTAAAGGCGGATGCCTACGGTCACGGCGCCGACGTGGTGGCGCCCCTGCTGGAACAGCAGGGCGCGGCCGCCTTTGCGGTGAGCTGCCTGGCCGAGGCCCGGCATCTGCGCCGCTGCGGCGTGACCCGGCCCATCCTGATCCTGGGCTATACTGACCCTGCCTTTGCGGGTGAGCTGGCCGCCTGCAACGCGGCCACCGCCGTATTCAGCGGCGAATACGCAAGAGCGCTGTCCGCCGCGGCGACGGCCGCCGGGTGTACCGTGCGCGTGCATCTGAAGCTGGACACCGGCATGGGGCGCATCGGATTTGCGCTGCGCAGCGGCTTTGACGCCGCGCTGGACGAAGCGGCCGCCGTGTACGCCCTGCCCGGGCTGGAGGTGTGCGGTGTATTCCAGCACTTTGCGGTGGCGGACAGCGACGATCCTTCCAACATCGCCTACACCGACGGGCAGCACGCGCTGTTTCTGCGCGCCGTGCAGGCCCTTCAGGCACGCGGCCTGCCCACCGGTACCGTGCACTGCGCCAACTCCGCCGCCCAGATGCTGCATCCCGAATGGCGCTGCGACCTGACCCGCGCGGGCATCATTCTGTATGGTCTGAACCCCAGCGGCGAGGTCACCTTCCCTGCGCTGCGCCCTGTCATGACACTGAAATCAGTCGTCACATTTGTGAAGGAACTGCTGCCCGGGCAGAGCGTCAGCTACGGGCGCACCTTTACCAACGACAGCGGCGCGCCCATGCGGGTGGCCACCGTCTGCACCGGCTATGCCGACGGGTATCCGCGGCTGCTGTCCGGTGGAACGGGCGTGATGTCGGTGCACGGGATGCCGGCCCCGGTGCTGGGCCGCGTGTGCATGGATCAGACTATGGTGGATGTCACCCGCATTCCCGGCGTCCGGATGGGCGACGAGGTCACCGTATTCGGGGCTGCGCCCGCCGATTCCGCCACCGATGTGGCGGGCAAGACCGGCACCATCAACTATGAAGTCGTTTGCGGCATTTCCCGCCGCGTCCCCCGCGTTTATCTGCAAAACGGCACGGTGTGCGAGGTGCGCGAGCATCTGTGACCGGCCTTTCCAAAACGATCATTACCCGGAGGTATTTCGATGGCACGCAAAAACATCCGCAACTTCTGCATCATCGCCCACATTGACCACGGCAAATCCACCCTGTCCGACCGGATGCTGGAACTGACCGACAGCGTGGACAAGCGCACCATGTCCGATCAGATCCTGGACAATATGGAGCTGGAACAGGAGCGCGGCATCACCATCAAGGCGCGCGCCGTGACCATGCGCTACAAGGCCGACGACGGCGAGACCTATGAATTGAACCTGATCGACACACCCGGCCATGTGGACTTTTCCTACGAGGTCAGCCGCAGTCTTGCCGCCTGCGAGGGCGCCGTTCTGGTGGTGGACGCCAGCCAGGGTGTGGAAGCCCAGACGCTGGCCAACTGCTACCTTGCCATCGACCACAACCTGGAAGTCGTGCCGGTGCTTAACAAGATCGACCTGCCCAGCGCCGACCCGGACGCCGCCGCCAAAGAGGTGGAGGATGTGATCGGCCTGCCCTGCATGGACGCGCCGCGCATTTCGGCAAAAATGGGGCTGAACATCAAGGACGTACTGGAGCGGGTGGTCACCGACATTCCCGCGCCGTCGGGCGAGCCTGACGCGCCGCTGAAAGCGCTGATTTTCGACAGTGTGTACGACAGTTACAAGGGCGTCATTGTGTATGTGCGCGTGTTTGAGGGCACGGTGCGTCCCGGCGACACCATCCGCCTGATGAGTACCGGCGCGCAGTTCCAGCTGGTGGAGGTGGGCCATATGGGCGCCACCAGCCTTTCCCCCTGCGACAAGCTGGAGGCCGGCGAGGTCGGCTACCTGACCGCCAGCATCAAAACGGTGCGCGACACCCGCGTGGGCGACACCGTCACCCTGGCCGCCCATCCCACACCGGAGGCACTGCCGGGTTTCCGCACGGTGCAGCCGATGGTGTTCTGCGGCATCTACCCGGCCGACGGCGCAGATTATCCCGATTTGAAGGACGCGCTGGAAAAGCTGCAGCTCAACGACGCTTCCCTGACTTTTGAGCCGGAGACGAGCGCCGCGCTGGGCTTCGGATTCCGGTGCGGGTTCCTGGGACTGCTGCACATGGAGATCATCTCCGAGCGGCTGGAGCGGGAGTTTGACCTGGACCTGATCACCACGACGCCGGGCGTACAGTACCGTGTCACCCTTACCGACGGCACGGTGGAGATCATTGACAATCCTTCCGCCTACCCGGATCCGGCACGCATCGCCAAGCAGGAGGAACCGTTCGTCAATGTGCATGTATACACGCCGAACGATTACGTCGGCCCGCTGATGGATTTGTGCAACGCCAAACGCGGCGTGCTGATCGACATGAAGTATATGGACGAAACCCGCGTGGACCTGCACTACCAGATGCCGCTGGGTGAGATCGTGTACGATTTCTTCGACGCCATCAAAAGCCGCAGCCGCGGTTACGCCAGCTACGACTATGAATGGGAAGGCTGGCATGAGAGCAAGCTGGTCAAGCTGGACTTTTTGCTCAACGGCGACATGGTGGACGCGCTGTCCATGATCGTGTTCGCCGACAATGCCTACGCCAAGGGACGCCGCATCTGCGAAAAGCTGAAGGAAAATATTCCCCGCGCGCTGTTTGAGATCCCCGTACAGGCAGCAGTGGGCGGCAAGGTGATCGCCCGCGAAACGGTCAAGGCCATGCGCAAGGACGTGCTGGCCAAGTGCTACGGCGGCGACATCACCCGCAAAAAGAAACTGCTGGAAAAGCAGAAGGAAGGCAAGAAAAAGATGCGTCAGCTGGGCACCGTTACCCTGCCCAGCGAGGCATTCACCGCTGTGCTCAAGCTGGATTCCGACAGCTGAAACCATACAACAAGCGCCCGCCGCAGATGTTTGATCCGCGGCGGGCGCTTTGTGATACGGGAATCGGGTTACAGCTCGATCTCCTGCAAACGAAGCAGCGCAAGGATATAGATCTTCAGCGCTTCCAGGAGTTTTTCAAAGGGCGCGCCCTCGTTGGCGCCGTGCATGGGGCCGGCAAAGTCCGGCAGGGCGATGTCGGTGTGCTCCGGCCCGAAGCTGACGGCATAGGGGAAATGCCGGGCGTAGGTGCCGCCGCCCATGGTGAAGGAGAT
>JBJEYG010000353.1:0-3547 GCA_051886555.1 Gemmiger sp. | reverse complement strand
ATGGCGCGCTCCAACAGCGAATCGTCATTTTTCCCCGGTTCGGCGCCGTTGTAAGCGCGGGTGGTCACCTTGCCGGCGAACACCTGATCCAGCTGGGTCCGGCCGAACTCATGGGCGTTGGTCCAGGTGGAAGTTTCCGGCGTACGCACGTTGACAAAAGCGACTTTAAGATGCCCGGGTGTGCTGCGCATGGCGGGAATGATGCGTTCCAGCAGAGAGGCCTGGGCCGGGCCCGCAGGCTGAGTACTCACCTTGACGGCATGGGGTTTGCACAGCGACAGCACATCATCCCAGACCGAATCCAGGCTTTGGGCAAGCTGAGCGGGGCTTTGCTTTTGCAGTTCCTCCAGCGGGTAAACCTTCAGCAGGATCAACAGCACATCCCCCACCGTCACAGGCAGGTCGGCGCCGCCCCGCGCATGGAACGCTTTTTTTACCCAGTTGCACAGGCTGAGCACGGCGGCACGTTCGTCCTCCGTCCAGGGATCCTTCGGCTGTTTGCCCAGCAGCGCCTGGAATTTTTCAAAGCTGCCTTCCTGGGTAAAGCTGAGCTGATAAATCCCCGTCAGCCGGTAATAGTCCATAAACTCATAGTAGGCGCGGATGGCCGGGTCATCCGAGTAGGTGGGTACAATGCGGGTAATTTGGGCGGAAATGCTGTCCGCTCCCACATATTTGAGCACACTGACACGCTTGTTGCCCTCCTGCACGAAAAAGCGTCCCCGGTACTCAAACACACGCACCGGGTCGCGAATCCCCTCGTCCACATGGGCAGCGTACAGCGACGTCCACTTGGCGCAAAACTCGGTATCCATCCCCAGCAGTGGCATAAAGTTATAAGCAAACGCAGCGGTACGACCCGCCGTTTTGGTTCCGATGACCATTTCCAGCGGAATTTCAGCCAGTCCCACCGGCTGCTGTACGTCGATGGCTTCGTTTTTCAGAATATCGTCCAGCACGGGCAGATAGGGCGACCGGCCGTGAGCCAGCGCTTCCCGATAGGCGCGCTGCCCCTGCTTTTGTGCCTTGCCGTATTCCAACAATGCTTCGCTTCGGTTCATAGACATGCTCCTTTCCCGGCTGCGCGTTGCGCGGCCGCCTGTGAAGGATATGAGTAACCGGTAAAAAACAGCCCCGTGCGCCGAAATTCAGCACACGGGGCGGACGGAACTTTACTGCGCGACCTTTTCTTTCAGACGGCCGCTTGCCTTAAAGCCCGGAATCGCAGTGGGCTGAAGCTGGCTGGCGACTTTGGTCTTGGGATTGGTGAAATTCTTGGTACGGCGCTGGCGCATTTCAAAACGGCCAAACCCCGCAATGGTCACCTTGCCGCCCTCCTTCAGCGTATCAGCGATGGTGCCGAAAATATCGTCCATCACCCGTTCCACTTCGGAAGCGGGAAGGTTGGTGTCGGCTGCGACTTTGGTAATCAGCTGAGATCTCGTCATTGCTACTATGCTCCTATCCTCAACAACGGCATTTTTCTGCGCATTGTCCTGTATTTTCTTCGAGTGTTATTATAGGAAAAAATGCTCGCACATACAAGCGTTTTTTCTTATTTCGCGACGCGGTTTCACAAAAATCGTCATTTGTCATAAAATCATTTCGCGAAACGCAAATCTTTTCTGCCTGTCGCGCAGTTGACGCAGCTTAAAAGGGTAAAAAGAAGGACGGCAGCACGCCGCCGTCCTTCTTTGAAATACAACATTTTTACCGGTGTAGCGTGCTGATATCGATCAGACGCATGCGGGAAATATCGTGGTCGCCGCGCAGCGCGTCCACCAGAACGCGGGCGGTGTCCAGCGCCGTGATACAGGGAATGGAAAGTTCGGTCGCCTTGCGGCGGAACTTGACCGAGTCGCGTTGGGGATCACGGCCGTGGGGGCTGGTGGTGATAATATAATCCACCAGACCGCTTTCCAGCAGGTCGATGACATTGGGACGCGCGCCGCTCATCTGGCGCACGACGCTGCAGGGGATCATCTGGCTGTTCAGATAACGGGCGGTGCCCGGCGTGCCGTAGATCTTGTAACCGTAATCGTGCAGTTTCCATGCAAGGTCGGCGGCTTCCTTCTTGTCATGGTCTTTTACCGAGATGATGACGCAGCTGCCGGGGCCGGGCGTGCGGAACTGGTACCCTGCGCCCACCAGGCCTTTCATCATAGCCTCGTGGAAGGTGGGTGCAATGCCCAGCACCTCGCCGGTGGACTTCATCTCAGGTCCAAGCATGGTATCCACACCGTGCAGTTTGAGGAAGCTGAACACCGGCACCTTGACGGCATAGTAAGGCGACTTGCCGCCGCGCCACAGTCCGGTACCGTAGCCCATGTCGCGCAGCTTTTCGCCCAGGCTGCACCGCACGGCCAGGTCCACCATCGGCACGCCGGTGACCTTGCTGATGTAAGGCACCGTACGGCTGGAACGGGGGTTCACTTCAATGACGTACACCTTGCCGTTCTGCACGGCATACTGCACGTTCACCAGACCAACCACCTTCAGTTCGCGGGCAAAGCGGCCGGTATAATCCACCAGCGTGTCAATAACGTTCTGGGGGAAGTTATAGGGCGGGTAAACGCTGATGGAGTCGCCGGAGTGAATACCGGTGCGCTCAATGTGCTCCATAACGCCGGGGATCAGATATTCCTCGCCGTCGCAGATGGCATCCACCTCGCACTCGGTGCCCAGAATGTACTTGTCCATCAGCACCGGGTGACTCATGTCCACATGGGCAGTGATAACGCCCATGTACTCCACCACGTCGGCGGAATTGTAGGCCACGATCATGTTCTGGCCGCCCAGCACATAGGAGGGGCGCATCAGAACGGGGTAGCCCACCTCCTCGGCGGCTTTCAGGGCTTCGTCCAGCGTATAGACGGTGCGGCCCTCGGGACGGGGAATGCCGCAGCGCTCCAGCAGTTCATCGAAGCGCTCGCGGTCCTCCGCCTCGTCAATGGCGTCCGCCGGAGTGCCCAGAATCGGCAGACCGATCTCGTCCATATGCTTGGCCAGCTTGATGGCCGTCTGGCCGCCGAACTGCACCACGCAGGCGTCCGGCTTTTCGGTGGCGATGATGTTGTCCACGCTCTCGGGGTTGAGCGGGTCGAAATACAGGCGGTCGCCGGTGTCAAAGTCGGTGGAAACCGTCTCGGGGTTGTTGTTGACCAAAATCGCCTCACAGCCGTGCTTTTTCAGCGTCCAGACCGCGTGCACCGAGCAGTAGTCGAACTCGATGCCCTGGCCGATGCGGATAGGACCGGAGCCGAATACCAGTACCTTCTTCTTTTTGCCCTGCTCCTTCTCCTTGTCGGCGATGAAGGCCAACGCCTCATTGTCCTCATCGTAGGTGGAGTAAAAATAGGGGGTCTTGGCGGCAAACTCCGCGGCGCAGGTATCTACCATCTTGAAGCCGGCGCGGTAGTTTTCCACCGGCAACGTATCCACACCCGCCAGCCGCTTGATGGTCTTGTCCAGGAAACCGTATTTTTTGGCTTCCAGGTAGGTTTCCCGGGTCAGCGGGCCGCGCTGCAGGCCCAGCTCCAGGTTGGCC
>JBJEYG010000352.1:0-3559 GCA_051886555.1 Gemmiger sp. | reverse complement strand
CCAGGCGCCCATCCGCGGCTTCGGCGGGCAGGAGTGCAAAAGCGTGCTGGTGCCGCTGGTCTGTACCGCCATCCGCGCCGCCGGCATGGACCCGCTGGAGGCCTTCAAAAAGAACTTCGTCAAGGACGGCGACCGCTACATCTGGCGCGACAATCTGTGGTGGGAAGTCCATTCCATCGACTACACCCGCGCTTTTGAGGAATCCGCCAAAGCCTTTGGCTGGAAGGGCAAGTGGAAAGGCTGGGAAAAGCCCACCTGGGTCAGCCCGGACGGACGGCGTGCCATCGGTGTGGGCGTGGGCGTGCACGGCAACGCCGACATCGGCGAGGATCCCACCGAGGGTATGGTCAAGCTGCACCCCTTCGGCAGCGTGACGCTGGAACTGTGCGTCGGCGAGACGGGCGGCGCACAGCGGTTCGCGGTGCAGAAGATGGTGGCTGAGATCATGAAGGTGCCGCTGGACGGTGTGCAGGTGGTGGACCCCGACACCCACGGCACCGGCTACGACGCGGGCATGATCGGCTCGCGCGGCACCATCACCATGGGAACCACCGCGGTGCGCGCCGCCAAGGACGCCCGCCGCAAGCTGCTGGAAATGGCGTCCGAAAAACTGAACATCAACGTGGATGAACTGGACACCGAAAACTTCCTGGTGTTCTCCACCCGTCACCCCGAAAAGCGTCTGCCCTGGATCGCCATTACCGGCACGCCGGAGATGACCATCACCGGATCGGCAAAATACAAGCAGAATTTTGACAAGCCCAATTTCGCGCTGTATCTGGCCGAGGTGGAGGTAAACCTGGAGACGGGCGAAGCCAAGCTGATCCACGCGCTGGAAGGCAGCGACGTGGGCCAGATCATCGATCCCATCAACATTCGCATGCAGGCGGAAGGCTCCTTCGGCTCGGCGGGCGGCGACACCGGCCTGTTTGAGGAGATGGTCATGGACAAGAAACTGGGCCGCTTTATGACCGGCAACATGATCGACTACAAGTGGCGCACCTTCAACGAGTTCCCGCCCTTCGACACCGTATTGCTGGAGAGCGAGTTCGACACCGAGGCGTTCCACGCGCTGGGCTTCGGCGAAATCACACCCTCCCCGGCGCCGGCCGCCATCCTGATGGCGGTGGGCAACGCCATCGGCCATGAGATCAGGGAGTACCCCTGCACCCCCACCGCCGTTCTGCGTGCGATGGGCAAGATCGAATAAGGAGGCAGCGACATGAAAAAATTTGACCACATCGCGGCCGAAAGCTACGAGCAGGCCAGCGAACTGGTGCGCGAAAGCCACGGCACCATCGATCCCATCGCGGGCGGCACCGACCTGCTGGGCACCTATAAGGACCGCCTGCTGACGACCTATCCCCAGGCGGTGGTCAGCCTGAAAAACATTCCCGGCTCGGCCTACATCCGGGCGGAGGACGGCGGCTTTGCCATCGGCGCAGGCACCACGCTGAAGGATGTCTCGGCCAGCGGGGCGCTGCGCGGCAGCTGCGCGGCGCTGGCGGAAGCCGCTCATTCGGTGGCCTCGCCGCTGATCCGCAACACCGCCACCATCGGCGGCAACGTCTGCCAGGACGTGCGCTGCTGGTATTACCGCTACCCCGATTCCATCGGCGGACGGCTGAACTGCAAGCGCAAAGGCGGCAACACCTGCTACGCCATTGCGGGGGAAAACCGTTACCACTCCATTTTCGGCGGCATGCACACGGGGGCCTCGGCCTGCCAGCACGCCTGCCCCGCCGGCACCGACATTCCCGGCTACATGGACCGCATCCGTGCCGGCGACTGGGACGGCGCTGCGCGCATTTTTCTGCGGTACAATCCCATGCCCATGATGACCAGCCGCATCTGCCCGCACCCCTGCGTGGGTGAGTGCAACCAGAACGTCTACGGCGACGGCGTCAATATTCCCGCCGTTGAGCGCACGCTGGGCGACTATATTCTGGCCAACAAGGCGGTGTACTATGCCGCGCCCGAAACCGAGACGGGCAAGCGCTGCGCCGTCATCGGCGCGGGCCCCGGCGGCCTTGCTGCCGCCTACTATCTGCGCAATGCCGGCCACGCCGTGACGGTGTACGACGCCCACGAAAAGCCGGGCGGCGTGCTGCGCTACGGCATCCCCCATTACCGCCTGCCCAAGGCCATCGTGGACGAGTTCTGCGGTGCGCTGGAGCAGATGGGCATTCGCTTTGTGCAGAATATCACGGTGGGCAAGGACTGTACCGTGGAGCAGATCCGCGCCGAGAATGATGCCGTCTACTTCGGCACCGGCGCATGGAGCCAGCCCGTTCTGGGTCTGGAGGGCGAAAATCTGACCGAGTTCGGCCTGAACTTCCTTTCGGAAGTGAACACCTACCTGCAGAAAGCCATCGGCGAGAATGTGCTGGTATGCGGCGGCGGCAACGTGGCCATGGATGTGGCGCTGACCGCCCGCCGTCTGGGCGCCAAAAGCGTGAAACTGGTCTGCCTGGAACAGCGGGAGGAGATGCCCGCTTCTGCGGACGAGGTGGAAATGGCGCTGGAGGAAGGCATCCGGCTGTACAACGGCTGGGGCCTGGGACGGGTGCTCAGCGACGAAAACGGTCGTGTCCGCGGGCTGGAAGCCAAGCGCTGCCTGGCCGTGCGCGACGAGACCGGACGGTTCCATCCCAGCTACGACGAAACCGACCGCATGACGCTGGAATCCGACTTTATCATTCTGGCCACCGGCCAGCGGGTGGACGTGAGCTTTTTGGGCGACAAGCTGTCCGCTCAGCTGAAAACCGCCCGCGGCCTGATCGACGCGGACGTGGAGTCCGGCAAGACCCGCGCCGAAGGCTTCTATGCCGGCGGCGACGCGGTCACCGGCCCCGACCTGGCCATCCGTGCCATCCGTGCGGGCCGTTCGGCCGCTGCCAGCATGAACGCCGACCTGGGCGCGGCCGTCCCTGCCGCCCCCGCGGAAAACGGCTTTACCCGTTTTGACGTGAAGGGTGTGGAGAATACCGGCGCCCACCACCTGCCCCAGAAACCCGCCGCCGAACGCACGCTGGTCGACGAGGACCGCGGTTCGCTGAGCGGGCAGGAAGCTGCCGAGGAAGCCAGGCGCTGCCTGCACTGTGCCTGCTACGCGGTCAGTCCGTCGGACATCACACCGGTGCTGGTGATGGCCGGCGCACGGGTGGTCACCACCGAGCGGGAACTTTCGGCCGACGAGTTGTTCACCACCAGATTGACGGTACAGCAGGTGCTGCATGAGGGCGAACTGGTAAAAGAGCTGCGGGTGCCTGCCCTGCCCGGCGTGAGCCACTACGACAAGCGCCGTGTGCGCGACGCCATTGACTTCGCCATTGTTTCGCTGGCCAGCTGTTTTGACGTGCAGGACGGCGTGATCCGCGAAGCCAGGCTGGTGATGGGCGGCGTAGCCCCCGTTCCCTACCGTCTGACGGAAGTGGAAGCCTATCTGAAGGGCAAGGCTCCCTGCGCCGAAGTAGCAAAGCAGGCCGGTGAAATCGCCATGAAAAACGCCTTCCCCATGAGCAAAAACGAATACAAGGTCTTTATGGCCAGGGATGTG
>JBJEYG010000351.1:0-3582 GCA_051886555.1 Gemmiger sp. | reverse complement strand
TCTAAATCAGGCCCGCATCCAATGGGCGGCGGCGCCGGCAAGCGCCGCGTTAATGGAATCAGCGGCTTCGGCGCTGTCCGCCACGGCAGACAGATAAATCTTGATCTTGGGTTCCGTGCCGGAGGGACGCACCATCAGCTTGGCGCCGTTTTCAAACCGGTACTCCAGAACATTGGCCTTTGGCAGGCCGGTACCCTCCTTCTGGTAATCCACTACACTGCACACACGGTAACCGGCTACTTCCGAAGGATCTTCCTCGCGGAGGTGCTTCATAATGCCCTGCATGGTACGCATACCGCTTTCGCCTTCAAAGGCAAAGCTCTTGAGGGCGTTGCGATACCACCCAAACTCTGCATACAGCGCGTTCACCGCGTCCAGAAGGCTCATGCCCTGCGCGGCGTAGTAAGCAGCTGCCTCACAGGCCAGCATGACAGCGTTCACGGCGTCTTTGTCCCGCACATGGGCGCCGGAAAGATAGCCGTAGCTCTCCTCAAAACCGAAGATGTACCGCTCTTTTTCACCAGCAGCCTCCAGCAGGCCGATCTGTTCGCCGATGAACTTGAAGCCGGTCAGCGTGCGGCGCAGCTCGACACCGTACTTTTTGGCGATGGGGGTAGCCATGTCGGTGGAAACAATGGTGGTCACCGCTACCGGCGATTTCGGCATCGTGCCGTTGGCTAAGCGCACCCGGCAGATGTAATCAAACAACAGAACACCCATCTCATTGCCGGTGATCAACCGGTAGCCGCCTTGTCCATCCGGTACTGCCGCGCCCATGCGGTCGCAGTCCGGGTCGGTACCGATCATCAGATCGGGATGTACGGCGTCGCACAACCGCAGGCCGGACTCCATTGCCTCCCGAATCTCCGGGTTGGGGTAGGGGCATGTGGGAAAATCCCCATCCGGCTTTTCTTGCTCCGGCACGACGGTGACGTTTCGCACGCCCATGCGGTTCAGCAGCATTTTGACCGGTTCCAGGCCGCTTCCGTTGAGCGGCGTGTACACCAGATTCAGCTTGCTCACATCATTGCCGGGACGCAGTGCCAGTACTGCGTCCACAAAATCGGACAGGCACTGGTCATCGATGGTCTGGATCAGCCCGGCTGCCACCGCCTCGCCGTAGTCCATCCGGCGTACGGAATCAAAATAGTCGTGTTTTTCAATGGCGGACAAAACCTGATCGGCCACTTCCAGCGTAATCTGGCAACCGTCCGCACCATACACCTTGTAGCCGTTGTATTTGGCAGGGTTGTGGCTGGCAGTGATGCAGATACCCGCGCCGCAGCCCAGATAGCGCGTGGCCCAGCTCAGTGCAGGCGTCGGCTCCAAACGGGGGTACAGGTACGCGGTGATGCCATTGGCGGCCAGCACGCGGGCGGCTTCGCGGCAGAACAGGTCACCCTTGTGACGGCTGTCATGGGCGATGGCTACCTTTTTGGGCAGCGTGCTGGCATTCAGATAGTCCGCCAGACCCTGTGTGGCCCGGCGCACCGTGTAAATGTTCATGCGGTTGGTGCCCGCGCCGATGACGCCGCGCAAACCGCCGGTGCCGAACTCCAGATCGCGGTAAAACCGGTCGTTGACAGCCTCTGCGTCGGATTGGATCGCGGCCAGTTCGGCGGTCAGATCGGGATCTTCCGTAGCACGGCTGAGCCACAGGGTGAATTTTTCGTTCATAAAGAAACCTTCCTTTCAATATGTAGCGGGTGTCAGTAGACCCGTTTGTGCAAGCGTTCCGTACCAATACGAACTGTCTTTTGGAATTCTTGTTCCGGTGGGGTAATCTACATAAATCAGGCCAAAGCGCTCACCGTAGCCGCTGTGCCATTCGTAATTGTCCAGCAGTGACCAATGGAAGTAGCCGCGGACGTCCGCGCCTTGCTCAATGGCGCGGTGCAGACATGTCAGGTAGCGGGTCAGAAAATCGATGCGCTGTGGATCATGGACTTTGCCGTCCAAAAATACCTGATCGCAGCAGGAAAGCCCGTTCTCTGTAATGTACAGAGACGTTTGGTATCGTTCATACAGCAAACGGACGCCCCAATGCAGACTCTCGGGCTCCACAGGCCAGTTCAGCGCGGTGCGGGGCCAGCCGGTGGGGCGGGAAACATATTCCGACCCGCCTGCACCCATGCGCACCGGCGCGGCGTTGTAGATGTTCAGGCCGATGACATCGGGTTTGCCTGTCGGCAGCGCCGCAGTGATACAACCGGGAACGCGGCCGATGCAGTCAGCCAGCTGCGGACCACAGCTTTCAGGCCAGCGGCCCAGCACAAGGGGGTCCAGCATCATCTGGTGGGTGAACGTCCAATCATCATCAGGGCAGGCAAAAGTCAGCACCCGGGCGGCCTCGAGGTTTGGCGCGTTCTCCTCAACGGGATAACACAGCCGTCCGGTGGAAGCAATGCCCACCACGTTGGCGGCATCCGCCTGGTGCAGTGCCTGTTCCGCAAGACAGTGAGCGTAGATCAGGTTCTGCCAGCACAAAAATTGATCCGGCAGGGAGAGCCGCAAACCGGGGGCATGAATGCCGTTCCCGTAGCCAAGCCCCACGATGCAGGCCGGTTCGTTCAACGTAAACCAGTTCCTCACACGCCCTTTAAAATGCTCACCCATCTTGGACGCATACACTGCGAAGGCGCGGGCGGTATCCTCGTTCAGCCAGCCGCCTTTGTTTTGCAACGCCTGGGGCAGATCCCAGTGATACAGCGTCACAAATGGTTCGATCCCATTTTGTAAAAGTTCGTCTACCAGTGCGTCATAGTAAGCGAGGCCTTCCGTATTCCATTCGCTGCCGCCGTTGGGCAGAACGCGGGACCAGGACACCGAAAAACGGTAGGCTTTCAGGTGCATTTCCTTCAGCAAGGCCACATCTTCCCGGAACCGATGGTAACTGTCGCTGGCAATGTCACCGGTTTCTCCGTGGGCAGTTTTGCCCGGTGTGTGCGAAAAGCTGTCCCAGATGCTGGGGGTGCGGCCACCCTCCCGGGCGCCGCCCTCGATTTGATAGGCGGCAGTTGCGGCGCCCCAGAGAAAGTCCTTTGAAAATTCCATTATAATTCCTCCTTTAAAAAGGGAATCAATACCTCGGCTGCCCGGCGGTGACTTTCGGCACCCGGGTGCTGCCGGGCGCCCATCGTTTCGGCGGTGGTGTTTGGCAGCTCCACAAAGTAAGCGCGGTTGTCGCCGGTTTCGGCACGGTAACGTTCCATGGCGCGGCGCAGCGCCTCGCCGGTGCTGCCAAAGCCCAGCATACCGTAGGCCCAGATCAGGATCGCGTTCGGATTACAGCGACGGACGGTTGTCAGAAACGACACGGCCTTGTGTTCCAGGGCGCAAAGGCCGGGGTGAACAAAGCTCCCGCCGGTATCCGGTATGGAAAAAGGCGGGTTGTGCATGGCGCCTTCGTCGTTGGTACCCAGATTGAGGATGACGGCGTCGGCGTTCCAGTCGGAAAAGTCACAGCGGGAATCCTCCCCGCAAAATCCGCAGACGCTCTCATAGTAGGGCGGCAAAGCATGGGCGGGATCGTTGTCCCAACCACACAGGACACCCCAGCCGCTCTGGCTGAACACCCGGTAT
>JBJEYG010000350.1:0-3582 GCA_051886555.1 Gemmiger sp. | reverse complement strand
TCCAGAGCGGAAAGCTGGACACCAGAGATGCGCGAGGCCGCGAGGCAAAAGGCGTTGGAAAGGAGCAGGCAGAATGGCTAACGTAACTGTAATCCCGGCAACAAGGTCACTTCATTCCAAGCTGCCGATCAACACCCACGCCCGACGCCGGGTGGCCGGATATGCTCGTGTGTCCACCGATAGCGAGGAGCAGCTTACCTCCTACGAGGCGCAGGTAGATTACTACACCAAGTACATCCGCTCCAATCCCGAATGGGAGTTTGTGGATGTGTATACCGACGAGGGCATCTCCGCCGTGAGCACCAGAGGCCGCGAGGGCTTCAACCGGATGATCGAGGACGCGCTGGCCGGTCGCATCGATCTGATTGTGACCAAATCAGTGAGCCGCTTCGCCCGGAACACCGTGGACAGCCTCACCGCCGTCCGGAAGCTGAAGGAACACGGGACCGAGGTGTACTTTGAAAAGGAGGGAATCTACACCTTCGACAGTAAGGGCGAATTGCTGATCACCATCATGAGCAGCCTTGCGCAGGAGGAAAGCCGATCCATCTCGGAAAACGTCACATGGGGCCAACGGAAGCGTTTCGCGGACGGCAAGGTCACGCTTCCATACTCCTCCTTCCTCGGCTACCGCAAGGGTCCGGATGGCCTGCCGGAAATCGTGCCGGAGGAGGCGGAGACGGTCCGAGAAATCTACCGGCTGTTCATACAGGGCAAGACGGTCAACTGGATCGCCAACCACCTGACGGCAAAGGGCATCCCGACGCCTCGCGGAAAGGCCAAGTGGCAGACCAGCACCATCGAGAGCATTTTGATGAACGAGAAGTACAAGGGCAGCGCCATTCTGCAGAAGAAGTTCACGGTGGATTTCCTCTCCAAGAAGATGAAGGTGAACGAGGGCGAGGTCCCGCAGTACATTGTGGAAGAAAGCCATCCTGCCATCATAGACCCTGACCAATGGCGGAAGGTGCAGGATGAAATGGCAGTCCGCAAGGCAAAGGGCAGGCACCACAACAGCCTCAGTCCATTTTCGGCAAAGCTCGTCTGCGGCGATTGCGGAGAGTATTACGGAAGCAAGGTCTGGCACAGCACGGACAAGTACCGCCGTGTGATCTGGCAATGCAACGGAAAATTCAAAGGCGAACGGCGCTGTGGCACTCCGCATCTGAGCGAGGAGGACATCAAGCGCCTGTTCCTGCGGGCCGTGGCCCGGCTCACAGAGGAGCGGGAGGTCCTGCTGGAAACCTGCGTGATGCTCCGCGACGAATACCTGAACACAGACGCCATTGACACAGAATGTGCGGCCCTGACTGACGAGATGGAGATTGTGGAGGCGCTGACCAAGAAGCTGATCGCGGAAAACGCCACCACGGCCATACCGCAGGATGAGTATAACCGGAAGTACGACGCGCTGGCCGAACGTTTCCATGCGGCAGAAGAGAAGGCTGAGGCATTGCGTCAGCAGAAGGTCACCCGCAGCTTTCAGGCCGATGTGATGGAGTGTTTCATGACCGAGCTGATGACCATTGACGCCTCGTTGCCGGTGCAATACAGCGACCGGCTTTGGCTGAATCTGGTCGACCGGGTGACGGTTTACGAGGACGGAAAGCTGCTATTCCGCTTCAAGAATGGGACGGAGATTACCGAAACGCTATGAGCAGGGAAATAGCAAAAGCACCTGTGACGGAGTTCTGGAGGGCTCCACACAGGCGCTTTTCTTGATGAAACGATAGCCAGTTTTGAAACGATAACTTCTCTATCCCAAGGCCGAAACGAGTCATTCGCGACAGAAAATGCGCTGTCCGCAGCTTGTCAGGAGAAGCTGATGCACCCGCAGATGACTAGAAAGCCGCCGTTTTCAAGCCTTTTCAGGACAAAAAGAAACGGACCGACAACTGACACATTGTATCAATTATCGGTCCAGTTTTGGTGCGACCGGGGGGATTCGAACCTCTGGCCTTTGGAGTCGGAGTCCAACGCTCTATCCAGCTGAGCTACGATCGCAGATTTGGATGTACAGACGGCGGCCGGCAAGAAACCGGGCAGAAACACACCATCAGTAACGCTAATTATACCAAACCTGTAAAGAAAATGCAAGCCCTGCGGCGTGCGCCGGCACCGGACGGAAAACCGCCCGTCCAAAATGGGCGGGCGGCGGGAAAACACGTTACAGTTCGGTCATCCAGAGACCATGGAGGTTGCAGTAAGCGTAAACGGCAACAGCTTTATCCGCTCCCAGGCAGAAGGTGACATTGGGATCGCCGCCGGGCTTCAATGTCTTGCGCTGACCGCCGTTCCCGGTCTGCACATAGATCCACTCGATAAAGTGCCCGGGAATCATGGGATGGTTCACCGCGAAAATCCCATGCGATTTTACCCGATTCAGCCGCAGGGATGATGACCGCAGCCATGGTTTGCGCAGGTATCCCCGTGGTGGTGATCCCCGTGATGATTGCACAGCGCATCGGGATTGTGGATCAGCGTCCCTGCGGCCAGTGCGTGCGCTGCCTGATCCGCATTGCCGGACACACCGCCGTACAGCCGAATGCCCGCCGCAGCCAGCGCCGTCTGAGCGCCGCCGCCGATTCCGCCGCAGACCAGCGCATCCACATGCAGGGCGCTGAGAAATCCTGCCAGTGCGCCGTGACCGCTGCCATTGGTGTCCACCACCTCGGAGGATACGATGGTTCCGTTTTCCACATCATAGAGTTTGAACTGCCCGGTGCGGCCGAAGTGCTGGAAAATTTCCCCGTTGTCGTAAGTGACTGCGATGCGCATAACGTGTTTTCCTTTCGATGTCGCGTAGATTTGATGAAGCTTTTGTTTACGGCACTGTCTGCAGCCGGAAGCGTGGCTGGCGCCGTTGCAGAGCCGATATTCCCCGCCTGCGATCCGCAGGGGCAGCCCGTCCACCAATGCATCCGCCGGTTTCTTCCGGGCACTGGCATGGATCTGCTGCACGGTGGTGCGGGCCACCTGCATGAGTTCACCGCACTGCTTCTGGGAAAGCCCTTCCTTGTCGATAAGCCGGATGGCCTCATATTCGTCCACGGTCAGGATAACGGATGCTTTGCCCTCCGGGCAGTCTTCCGGCAAGAACGCCACCGTCTGGGGAAAGTCGCATACGTTCCGGTGTTTTTGGGGCTTGGCAAATGGGGGTACCCTTTCTCTCTGCTTTCTACAAAGTATAGCCCCTATTCCGGCATAGGTCAATTACAATGAGCGGCATATGCCGAAAATCGCCTACAGCCCGGCGCGGAGCATACAAAAGCGATGGCTTTTCCGCTTTTGCAGCACCTTCCACAACCGGACAACCGGGAAACGAAAGCTGCGGCCGGCATAGTGTCGCTTTGGCGATTGTACCCTTGAGAGAAACGGCACTGTGTGCTATAATTATCATGTTACAGTACGCCCTTTTCAGCTTGGAACTGCGGCGTAAAATTTGCAGACCGAAGCGGCAATTCCGGCGTCCCGGCGCGGCAAGCGCGCGGACGCAGGGAAAAAGCGGAGATTCCAGATAAATCACGCAACAACATCATATCGATGAGAAGGGGAATGAATCTATGAAATTAGGTATCGGTG
>JBJEYG010000349.1:0-3600 GCA_051886555.1 Gemmiger sp. | reverse complement strand
ATCTCTGATTTTTCATAAAAAGTCAATCTGTCGCGGGTGTTAAATGATGGGAAACGTCGCATTTTTAAATTTATTCACATTTTATTCATTTTTATGCGCCGGTGGTCCGCAATGTCCGGCGCAAAAATTTCTTGATTTTTTTGAAAAAGGTGTTGACATTCTCCGGCGGCAATGGTATTATACTAACTGCACTTGCGCTGGTAGCTCAGTTGGATAGAGTGACTGACTACGAATCAGTAGGCCGGGGGTTCGAGTCCCTTCCAGCGCACCAAATGCCTCGCATCCGAAGGGATGCGGGGCATTTTTTTGCGCGCAAGGGCAAGAAGCCCCGGCCGGGGGCGGGGGCAAAAATTGCGACCGCCGCCTGCGGCGGTTGCAGGGAGCAATTTTTGGCGCTGCGGTCGGCAAGCGCAAGGCCCGCCCAGCGCACCGCCGGGTGGCGCCTTCCGTCTCGCGCTCAGCCCCTTGCCAGCAGTTTTTGCACCGCCGCGCCGTCGATCTGATTGACCGTCACAAAATTCCCGCCGTAAAACACCGCCCAATTGTTGAACACGCAGGGCAAATTTTTCGCCTGTTCCCGCGTGGCCACCCGGATCAGGTCCGCCGGGACACCGTTTGCCGCGCAGTACGCCCGCAGCTTTTCCACCCGCTGCGGGATGAAGGGGCACTGGTCGTCATAGTAGACGGTCAGCTTTTTGCTTTCGATGGTCTGTTTTCTAGCGTTCGGCGCAAAGCGCGGCTCGGCCCCGTCAAAGCTGAGCGCCAGCAGCCGGTAGCCGTCCGCCGTGGTGTCCACCGTGCGAAACCCGAAGTTTTCCGCGAAGCTCTGGTCGGAAAGCCAGGCCTTCTGCTTCGCTGCGCCAAGCATGCACACGCCCGACCGGCCGCGGGACCTTGCGTCCCGCAGGCAGGACTCCAGCAGCTGTCGCCCGAAGCCCCGCCCCTTCGCGCCGCCCTGCACCCAGAGACAATAAATGTAATCAAACCGCTCGCCCTCCACCGGCACCCACGCCGTTTCCAGCGGCGCGTACTCGATGAAAGCGCAGCCCTCACCCTCCACCTTGCGGAACACGTGTCCCTCCGTCAGGCGCTCCGCCAGCCATGCACGCTTGGCCTCGATGCCGGGATGCCCTTTTCTGGCGCGATTGATGCAGCACACCTGCTCCTGCGCGAGATTTTCCACCGTCAGATCGATCAGTTTTCCGTCCATATTCTCTTCCCTGCCGCTCACTGCATCCGTTTGCGGTTTTTCCGCAAGTCTAGCGTCTGCCGCAGATCCGGATCATCCCGGAGCAGCGGCAGCGCCTTGGCCGTCTCGATGGCAAAATCCGCTTTGCATCGCGCAAAGCGCGGCCTTCCGCTACCATGATACGGCGGCCCGCCCGCCCCTGTCAAGCACCCGGGCGCCGGTATCCGCAGACGCTGTGCCGGCGATTCGCCCGCGGAAAAACCGCCCGGCAGCATCCCCGCCGCGCAATATTTTAGCCTTGTTTTCCCTTTACAAACCGCGCCGCGCGGGTTACCATGAAAACAGTACGCTGCGCGGGCCGCCGAATGCCGCCCGGCACGACGGGGAGGTTCCATCAACGGCATGGCAGGATCTGCGGTAAAAAATTCACGAAACAGCGATGAGCAATACAAAAAGATGACCGGCACGCCCATTCCCGGACTGATTCTGGGGCTGGCTTTGCCCACCACCATCAGCATGCTGGTGACCAACATCTACAACCTGGCCGACACCTGGTTTGTGGGGCGGCTGGGCACCAGCGCCAGCGGCGCCACCGGCGTGGTGTTCGCGCTGATGGCCATTATCCAGGCGACGGGCTTTATGTTCGGCCACGGCGCGGGCAGCAACATCAGCCGCCTGCTGGGCGCGCGGGAGCTGGAACGGGCCAGAGTGTTCTCCGCCACCAGCTTTTACCTGTCCATTGCGGTGGGCGGCGTCATCGCCGCGCTGGGCCTGCTTTTTCTCGACCCGCTGTGCCGCCTGCTGGGCAGCACGCCCACCATTTTGCCTTACGCGCGCACCTACGCCCGGTTCATCCTGCTGGCGGCGCCCGCCATGGCCAGCAGCTGTGTGATGAACAACATCCTGCGCTATGAGGGCCACGCCAGCTTTGCCATGATCGGCCTGACGCTGGGCGGCGTGGTGAACATTTTTCTGGACGCCGTGCTGATGGTGGGCATGGGCATGGGCATCGAGGGCGCCGGGCTGGCCACCATGCTGTCGCAGTATCTGTCCTGGTGCGTGCTGCTGAGCATGTTCCTGCGCGGACGCACCCAGAGCAGTTTTGCCCCCCGTTATTTTACCCGCCGCCTTTCCGACGTGGGCAACATCGTATTTACCGGCATGCCCAGCATGACCCGCCAGGGCCTGAACAGCATCTCCACCATGGTGCTCAACGGGCTGGCTGGGAACTGGGGCGACGCTGCTGTGGCCGCCATGAGCATTGTGGCGCGCATCACCAACTTTCTGTTCAGCGTGGGGCTGGGCATCTGGCAGGGATTCCAGCCGGTGTCGGCCTTCAACTACGGCGCCAAATATTACAGCCGCGTGCGCAAAGCGTTTCTGTTCACGCTGGCGTTCTGTACCTGCGTGATGGTGGTGTTCGGTCTGACCGGCTGCGCCTTTGCGCCGCAGCTGGTGGCCGCCTTCCGCGATGACCCCGAAGTCGTGGCCATCGGCGGGTTTGCGCTGCGTCTGCAATGCCTGACGCTGTTCACCCTGTCGCTTTCGGCCTGCGGCAACATGCTGTTCCAGAGTACCGGCTTTGCGGGGCGGGCCACCTTCCTGTCCTGTCTGCGCAGCGGCGTGATCTTCCTGCCGGTGCTGCTGTCCGCCACCGCCCTGCTGGGGCTGCGCGGCATCCAGATCGCCCAGCCGGTAGCGGATGTGGGCGCCGCGCTGGTGACCATCCCCTTTGTGGTGCAGTTCTTCCGCCACCTGCCGGAGGATGATCCCCGCACCCCCTGACCGGAAACCAAACAGGCCCTCGCGATCCGGCTTTGCCGGATCGCGGGGGCCTGTTGATTTTTTACAACTTTTTCTGCACAAAGCGGGCATGCCCGGCCGTAGTATTCAACAGAACGTCCGTTCCGGACTGCTACGGAGGGAAATGCGATGAAATCGCCTTACAAAAAATGGTTGGACCTCTTGTGTATTCTGCTGGTGTGTCTGGCGGTGCTGCTGAGCTGGGCACTGTTCCGCTACGAACCGGTGCTGCGGGACGAGCCCCCGCGGGTGGCCGTGCATACGATCGGCAACGACCTGGGTCTGTGGTGAACTTCAGGGCTTGGTTTTGCGCCGGTCCCGCTCCTTGGCGGCGGAAAGCGCGCCCTTGCCCACGCCGCCGTCCAGCAACTTGGCCCGTACCACCGCATTGTCGCCGTATTTGGCGCGCAGCGCGTCGGCGGCGCGGTCGAGCTTTTCCTGCTTTTCGGTGCGGCGGGTATCGGTGAACAAATCCAGCTGCTCAAAGTTTTCGTCACTGGTGCGCTCGGCAGTGATGCCCACCAGCCGTACCGGCCGGGCGGGCCACATCTGGCGGATCAGCTCGCGGGCGACACGGTAGATCCCGTCGGTGGAGTTGGTGGGGCTTG
>JBJEYG010000348.1:0-3603 GCA_051886555.1 Gemmiger sp. | reverse complement strand
GAATACAGTCGGCAATGGGCTGGGCATACAATACCATGCCGCAGCCGCCGCCATAAGGATAGTCGTCGGTTTGTTTCTGTTTGTTTTTGGTGTAATCGCGGATCTGGTGGCAATGGGCCTCAAACAGACCGTTCTTGCGCGCGCGGCCCAGAATGCTGGTGCTGAGGAAGGTGTCACACAGCTCCGGGAACAGCGTGGCAATGTCAATGCGCATCGGGTGCGGGGCCCGCTCACTCATCGCCGTTCACCGCCTCGCCGAACAGGCCGGGGATGGGCGTCACCAGCACCCGGCCCCCTTCCGGGTCGATCTGCCTGACGAAAGCATCCACCGCCGGCATCATATACTCGCGGCCGTCCGGCGCGGTAACGGTGTAAATGTCCTGTGCGCCGGGATGGGTCACGGCGGTCAGCGTGCCGTACACCGTACCGTCACACGCGTCAATCACCGCAAAACCCAGCAGGTCATCGATCAGATAACGGCCTTTGGGCAGTTTGACGTCATCATGAGCAAAATAGAGCGTTCTGCCTGCCATACGGCGGGCCGCGTCCATATCGTCGATGCCCTCCAGCTTGATGAGCACCATGTTGCCCTGGGGACGGGCGCCTTTCAGCGCCGTCTCGCCGCCGCCGTGCGCGTCGGTAAACAAACGGCGGAACTGCCCGAGAAAGTGCGCATCGTCGCACAGAAGCTGCGCTTTCATTTCGCCGCGGACGCCGTGGGTGGTAACGACCTTACAGGCCGGAAGATAATCGTGCATGAGAAGTTCCTCCTTGTGAATGAGCGGGTGTACTGCGGGGCGCTGTGCAAAAAAGGCGCCTTGCCCGGGGGCAAAGCGCTTTTCTGCACAATGATCAGCCGATCTCCACGACGACTTTCTCGCCCTGGCGCACGGCGGCGGCACGCATCACGACGCGGATGGCCTTGGCAATGCGGCCCTGTTTGCCGATTACACGGCCCATGTCGTCCTCGGCCACCGTCAGGTGGTAGACGACGGTACCGTCCTCACGGGCAGGATCGACTGTGACCTGCACGGCGTCCTTGTTTTCCACAAGGCCCCGTGCAACGGCAAGAAGCAGTTCCTGCATGTTGCGCTCCTCCATTCCTTATTTCAGGATTTCGGCCTTCTTCAGCAGCACGCGGACGGTGTCGGTGGGCTGAGCGCCGTTGGCCAGCCACTGCTGGGCTTTCTCGGCGTCGATCTTCACAACACTGGGCTCCTTGGTGGGATCGTAGTAGCCGATCTCCTCAATGAAGCGGCCATCGCGGGCGTAACGGCTGTCAGCCACAACAACGCGGTAGAAGGGAGCTTTCTTGGCGCCCATGCGGCGCAGACGGATCTTAACCATAATTTTTTCCTCCTGAATGCTTTACGGCCCATTGCGGGCAAATTGATCTATCGTATAAACCCGTGGGCCGCAGAGCCGTGTGGGTCATACCAAAGTTGGCGGGCAGGTTACCTGCCCAGGCGCAGACCGCTGATTTTTCGCATGAACCCTTTCGGATTGCGCTTGGCCTGCTTCATCATTTTCTGCATCATTTCGTACTGTTTCAGCAGTTTGTTCACTTCCTCCACGGTACGGCCGCTGCCTGCGGCGATGCGGCGCTTGCGCTTGGGATTGATGATCGAAGGATGCGCCCGTTCCTCCGGGGTCATGGAATAGATGATGGCCTCAATATGCGGCAATGCTTTTTCGTCCAGCTGGCTGGCGTCGATCTGGTTGCCGCCGGGCATCATGGCCAGCAGCGCCGACGCACCGCCCATTTTTTTGATCTGGGCGAACTGGGCGAGCATGTCGTTCATGTCGAACTTGTTTTCCATCATCCGCTTGGCGGATTCCTCCGCCAGCTTGTCATCCTGCGCTTCCTGCGCCTTCTCAATGAGAGAAAGCACATCCCCCATACCGAGGATCCGGCTGGACATGCGCGCCGGGTAGAACAGTTCCAGATCGTCCAGTTTTTCGCCGGTGCCCTGGAAGTAGATGGGTTTGCCGGTGACCGCCAGTACCGAAAGGGCCGCGCCGCCGCGTGTGTCGCCGTCCGTCTTGGTGAGGATGACGCCGTCCACGCCGATCTTCTCATTGAAGGTATTGGCCACGTTGACAGCTTCCTGGCCGGCCATGGCATCCACCACCAGCAGCGAATAGTCCACCGGAACCGCCTGCTTGATGCGCACCAGCTCGTCCATCAGCGTATCGTCAATCTGAAGACGGCCGGCGGTATCAAGAATCACAATGTCGTTGCCGTAGTCCCGGGCGCGGGCCAGCGCTTTCTGAGCGATCAGCTCCGGCTTTTCGGTACCCATGGTGAAGACCGGAACGCCCGCCTGCTCGCCGACAATCTTCAACTGATCAATGGCGGCGGGACGGTAGACGTCACAGGCCACCAGCAGCGGATGATGACCCTGCTTGTGGTAAAACTTGCCCAGCTTGGCCGCATGCGTGGTTTTGCCGTTGCCCTGCAGGCCGCACATCATAATGACCGTCTGGCCTTTGTTTTTGATGCGCAGCTTCTGGGGGTCGTCGCCGCCCATCAGCCTGGTCAGTTCCTCATTGACGATTTTGACCACCTGCTGGGCGGGCGTCAGACTTTCCATAACTTCCTGACCCATGGCGCGGTCAGAGACCTGCTTGCAGAAGTCCTTGGCCACCTTATAGTTGACGTCGGCTTCCAACAGCGCCATGCGAACCTCACGCATCGCGGCCTTGATATCCGCCTCGCTGAGTTTGCCTTTGCCGCGCAGCTTTTTAAAAACGCCGGACAGACGCTCGGAAAGTGATTCAAATGCCATATTCTGCGTCCTCCTGCTCATGAATGTCGGAAATGCGGTCGAGGATCCGTAAAATTTTTGCGGTGTCCTCTGCGATGTTGGGCGAGGAAATGTACAGTCCCTCGTTGGCGCAGCGGATCTCGCGGGTCAGGCGCTCCAGTTCCGCCAGATCATCCCGGATGCGGTTGAAACGCCGGGCATTGCCCAGCTTCTCCTCCAGTTCCAGCAGCGTGGCCTCGCCGTGCTTGATGGCGTCCCGCACGCCCTGGCGGCTGATGCCGTAATTCTCGGCAATTTCGGCCAGGGAAAGGTCCTCGTCATAATACTCGGTCAGGATGTCCCGCTGACGCTCGGTCAGCATGGGAGCGTAATGATCCATCAGCACCGCGATTTCAAAATTTTTCTGGGTTTTAGCCACCGCAGCGCCCCTCCTGACGAGTCTGTGTAAAGCCTTTTTCCTTTACAGCAAGTGTGATTATAACAGACACATCGCCCGGTGTCAAGGCCATTTCGAGGAATCGCAACAAAAATACCCCGCCGCCCGGCAGAAAATTCTGCCGGGCGGCGGGACGCTTGCTGATCTGTTCCGGGGGCGCGGGGGTGTGCGCCAATTTTGGGGCGATCCATCTGCTGCGTGTTTTCATAACTCCGAATAGTTGGTACGGTGCATGCCGGACGGGACAATGTCATCGTATACGCTCTTCGGCAAACCAAAGCTGTTGTCGCTCAGGTACAACCCACGCATCCACTTTGCAAGGTTTGCAAGGTTCAACATAGTGCCCATCTCCTTTCTTTCTGTTTTTATTATACACGCAGGAAGAAAGTTTTGCTATTC